>JAFLUK010000111.1 GCA_022508865.1 Oscillospiraceae bacterium
TAAGTGTAATTGATTCGGTTGTTGTGCCAAAATCATTAGTTGCAGTTACTGTAAGAGTTGTTGAACTGCCAACAGCAATGCCCGCGCCAAGAATAACCTTTGCAGTGTCTGTGAATGACTGTGAAGCACCATTGTCAATCTTGTAGGAAGCAGTGTTTGCTTTTGTTACGTTTACAGTAACCTCTACTGTATCACTTGCAAATGACGCACCGTTCTTTTTGCTGAATGTAATGCTTGGCGGGATTTCAGATTCTGCATAAAGCTCCCAAGATTTCTTTGACATATCCCAAAGATAACCATCGCCTTGATAATCAAGGTCATCAGTTTGACCAAATCCACCATTGAAAATAACGTTTTCGTAGGCATTATCCAATGTGTAAGAATATACATTTGGTTCAACCTGGGTCATTGGAATACCCGGCCATTTTGCGTTTTGTGTACCACCTTTCCACATATAGCAGTTCGGTGTACCTGAAGTGTTTGTTCTGACATAAACTGTCTCTCCCGGTGAGCCTACAACTGCGTGAGCTGTAAACATACAAAGGAGCATAGAAGCCACAATACAGATAACCAAAACTATGGAAATTGTACTTTTACGTTTCATTTTTATTCCTCCCAAAAATTAATACATACATTATAACAGATTTTGTTCTAAAATAATATGAATAAATGGTAAAAAATTAAAAGGTACGCATAATTTGTTAAATATGCATACCTTCACTATGTTATTATTGTATATTTTTACTATATATTTTTATGTTTGCTGTGGTTTTTCTTTTTTAATGCCGTAAAATTTTCTTAAAACAGGACCGATAAACTTTGGATTTTCAATAACAATTACTTTCATTTTATCAAATTACCTCCGACATAATGTAAATGATAGAAGGATGATGATTATTGCACAGCAGTCTGTAACAAACCACCAAGGAAAAATTGACGCAAAAAGCAATCCGCATGCAAATGCCAGAAAAATTTTTCGCTGTAATCTGCAACATCTCATTTAATCACCCCTTATCAGTGTATACATTGGGATAATTTTTGTTACAAAATATATTAGTAATTACTTCAGATAATCCATAAACCATATTTCTTCTGTAGAAAATTCTTTCCCGTTAAGGTAATTTAAGATTCCGCTATCCGTGGTAAAATCAAATCTTAATTTATAGCTGTACAGACACTGTTTGTTCAATTTGTAGCTGCTGTTCAGCTTTTTATTGCCGTATTTATTATCACCCAGAATGGGACAGTTGATTGAAGCCATATGCGCCCTTATCTGATGTGTTCTGCCTGTAAGAAGCTCCACCTCGCAAAGTGTAAGATTGTTTTCAGTTTTCAGTACCTTGTATTTTGTTTTTATATCCTTGCTGTTGGGAATTTGTTTTTTCAGCACAGTTACCTTATTTTTGCTTTCATCCTTAATAAGATAGTCTGATAAAAGGGCTGTTTCCTTTTTAGGCATGTTTATCAAAAGGCACAAATAAAGCTTGTGCAGCTCTCTCTGCTTCATTTTTTCATTGAGAATACGCAAGGATTCCGCATTTTTTGCAATTATTACAATGCCACCTGTGTTCCTGTCTATTCTGTTCACCAGGGCAGGCGCAAAGGAATTTTCCTCCTTTGGATTATATTCTCCTTTATCATAAAGATAGTGCTGTGCCCTTAAAAGCAGACAGTCAAAGTGATAGGAACTGTCCTGATGCACAATTACACCCGGCTTTTTATCAATCAGCAAGAAATTTTTGTCTTCGTAAATTATTTTGAATTTTGCAGGTGCTTTCAGAAATTCATAATTATTCTTTTCTTTATTGCTATCTTCAAAAAATTCATCCTTAATATAAAAGGTAAGAATATCACCCTCGTTAAGCATTGCCTGTGGTGTTACTTTTTTGCCGTTGATTTTTATACATTTCTTTCTGATGTACATATAAGCCATTGATTTTGGCATAGTTGAAAATTTCTTCAAAAGAAATTTATCCAATCTTTGACCTGCATCATTTTTTGCTATAATTAATTCTCTCATATTATTCCTTGCTATATTATTTTATACACATAAAGGCGCACATAGTTCCTCTGTGACCCTTGGTTGCTCTGTGGCTCCACAGTAAATCCGAATTACACATTGTGCACAAATCACTTTTTACTATATTTTCTTCCAAAATTCCTGCATTTTTCACAATTTGCTTATTTGCTTCAAGCAGGTCAATCATAAATTTATTGTTCTCTATTGGAAATATGAAATTATCTGTTTCGTATTTTTCATTTTCAGTGTTAGAAAGGTTGTAAAAATTCTCTGCACAATCCTCGCTAACCTCATAACAGCATTTTGATATTGCAGGACCAATACATACAATAATGTCCTTTGGTTGAGAATTGTAAAGTTCAGACATTTTTTCAATTACTTTTTGCCCTATTTTACCGACTGTTCCTCTCCAGCCTGCGTGAGCAAGTCCTATTGCTTTGTTAACTGTATCCACAAAAAACAGTGGTGTACAATCTGCATAGTGGGTTACAAGGGTTACCCCTGCTTCATTTGTAATTAAGGCATCTACAGACTGAATATCCTTTTCTCTCCATATTCCGATTCCGCATTCTGCCTTTGTAACAGGGCGAACAAAGGTGTTGTGGTCCTGACTTGAGGTTACAAGAGAGCTGTACTGAAAACCTGCGGCATCAGAAAAAATTTTATAATTCTCTATCACATTTTCGGGCTTATCACCCCTTGAAAATGCAAAGTTCATTGATGTCCACTCACCTGTTGACACTCCGCCGTGCTTTGTTGAAAAGGCGTGACGGATAAAATCAACATCACAAAGGCGGTTATATGTGAGGTACAAAACACCTTTATTTTCTGATAAAGTCATTGTTTTGCTGTTAATTTTCATATTTATCACCATCTTTATTTTACAATAAAATATTTGCACTTGCAAGACTGATAATTTAGGTTTATAATAGTATTGGTGATGAAAATGAAATTATTTGGAAATAATATTAAACCCGACTGTTCATATTGCTGCAATGGAGTTAATGCCCTGAGCGGTTATCTTTGTTCTGCAAAAAAACATATTAAAAACGAAAAGTGCAGAAAGTTTAAGTATAACCCTACTTTGCGGGTTCCGGAAAGCTCTGCCCAGCTACAGGATTTTTCTAAAGAAGATTTTATAATTTAATCTTTTAGTAATGCTGATTTAACTACATATTGCAAAGCGATAAAAAGGATTGCCAAAAACTTCAGGCAATCCTTTTTTTGCGTAATACTTTTACAAAAACAAGCTGAGTACAGATAGTCTTTTTTTCGCTGCCTGAATATTTCTTGTAACCGTTGAGGGATTTACTCCAAGTTCAGCGGCAATTTTATTCATTGGCATTTCCTGAAAAAAATGCATTTTAATACATCTTTTTTGTTTTTCTGTTAAAAGCGTATCCACTGCTTCTGTAAGAATAGTACGAATTTTTTCAATTTGATTTGTATTTGAGCTATCGGGTGCATTATAAATATTATAAGCTACCATACCGTCTATGTAGTCTGTAATGTTGATGGTATTACGCAATTTTTTCTTTGCTCCTTTCCATTAACAATGCAACGGTAAGTCTGCACTCGTAATACATAGAACGCAAAATTTGTATTCTGCGATTAATAGACTGAATTTCTTCTTTTCTTATTGCTTCACGCAAATTCTCTTTTTCCTTTTCAATTGCATTACTAAGGTTACGAACATCTTCTTCATAATCTTTTGCCCAATTTGCATAGTTCATATATCCACATCCTTTTAATTTAAACAGTTTTCTTTTTCGATTTTTCTTTATTCATATAATGGCATTGGGGCTATCTGTTTAGCAATTATAATTGTAGCGAATATATATAAACTATTCAATAATTTCGAGAACATTTGTTCTAAAATATTTTTCAAAGTACCGATAGTGGGACTTCAAAAGCCGATTTTTATGTTCACAAAAATGTGAACAAATCCCTATTCTATCAGCTTTTTTGAAATTTCATAAAATTATTGTATATAAAAAAGCACTGCAATCACTAATGACTGCAATGCTTTTTATTTATCTTCCTTATTTTCTTCTTTATTTTCTTTTTCTTCAATAATGGGGGTTATTTTTTTCAGGACCGATATGCCTTCGTATCGAAGTTTATAAGTTATTCTTCCCATAAATTCTTTATTACAGTGGTTGCAGTGGAATTTTGCACGGAAACAGCGGTTTTTCACTATCCATTTTGACTTTCTCTTTACTTTTTTGTTGCAATCAGGGCAATCAAATACCATCTTTGATTTATCTATGAGAGGATTGTTAATATCGGTAATATAACAGGTTCTGAAGGTCATTTTGCGATAAAATTCATCGTCACAGGTTTCTATATACTTATTCACATCTTCCCTATGCTGAAGCTTTCTGAAGCACAAAAGACTAAGCTCTGCATCAGTAAGCGCTCTGTGGAGAGTAAGTTCATCACTGTTAATACCCAATTTTTCTGCGCAGGCTGAAAGTCCCACCTGTTTACTCTTATCGTAAATATTCAGGGCATACTCGCAATAAGCCTGCAAATTGCAATATTTTTTTAAATATGCAGGTCTGTTTGTTTTAAAGTAGTAATTATAGTTTTCCATTAGAGTATGAATGTCACTAATACCCCATGTAAGAAGAACAGAATCGCCAAGAAACTGCCGGAACGCTGAATTCACCTGAATAAAGCTGTTGTCTGCGTTTTCCAATTCTTCATCTGTAATATGGGTAAGACGGCTTATTCTGTTATTCAGCTTTTTTCCGATATGTGGTGTTATAAGCATTGAAAATGTGCTGATAATATTCAGCTCTTCATCAACCTTTACTGCGCCAAACTCAATAATCTCGTTATAATATTTTTTATCTCTTTTGCTATAGGAGCCGTTCCACTCTAAATCAAGAATTACATAGGTCATGATTTTTTGTTTTTGCTCTG
>JAFLUK010000112.1 GCA_022508865.1 Oscillospiraceae bacterium
ATTTCATGTTCTATATCGCCGGAATTTTCAAACGCCTTGCCGTTGTCAACCATGGATATAACACAATGTCATACTTTTACAACGGTTTATGGCGAGAGTTGGCTTACGGTCTTCTCCCTACTATAGGGTGCTTTGTACTTGCATTTGTTCTTTGGTATGGGAGAAAAAATAAACCGGTGTTTATAGCACTTCGTTTTTTGCCTTTCGCATTCATTCTTGCCGAATCAGTATGGATAATCGTGCAATTGATAACAGTCAGGCAGGGTCTGTTTATGGCAATTATCGATTTGATTTGCGCCATATTGTTTGCCCTGATTATCATCAAAGCTTCAAAACAAAAAATAACACCGTAACATAAATTCCAGTTTATCGGGGGTGGTTGCATTTCCTCTTGCGGTTGCAACCCCCTTGCAACCCGTATCAAAAATTGCGTTCGTTGCCATAAAAATCAGGTACCTTTTATGGTACCTGATTTTATTATTTTTCACTTTTAATCAGTAATATATTTTATTACTTTTGCGGGATTACCTACAACTACTGCATTTCCGGGAACATTCTTTGTTACAACTGAACCTGCTCCAACAACTGCATTATTTCCGATAGTCACACCGGATAAAACTATTGAATTTGAGCCTATCCATACATTTTCGCCTATTACAACAGGCTTTGGAACAGTATTTTTTCTTCTTTCGGGATTGAGAGGGTGATTCAGTGTTGCAATAGTAACACAGTGCCCTATCTGACAATTATCCCCTATTGTAATACCTCCCTGGTCCTGAAAGTGACAGCTTGAATTTATAAATACACCCTTGCCGACCTTTATATTTTTTCCGCAGTCAGTATAAAACGGAGGAAACATTGCAAAGGATTTGTCAACCTTGTTTCCTGTTAGCTTTGAGAACAATTCCACAATTTCATCATGAGTGTGGAAACTATTGTTAAGCTCTGTTGTAATTTTTCTTGCTTCTTCACTTAATCTGTGCATTACCATATGCACATCAGAACCGCTTTCACACTCCCTGCCCTCATTCATATATTCCAGAAAATCTTTAGTTTCCATAAAACTTACCTCCTTATGCTTAAATTATATATCCTTTATATTAAAATTGCAAATGCAGATTACAACAGTTATAGGCATAGTAAAGGAATTTATGGGTAATTTAAAATATGGAAATTACGAATTTTAAGGATTATTGATGAAATTAATAAAAATAACTGATATTTTGCGGTATTATTGGCAATTTGAATATTGGCTAATTTGCAAAATTAGAGTATAATAGAAATACTGTGTGTATAAGGGTTTGATAATTTGAAATTGTTGCATAAATCAAATGGATTAATCATGCTTATTTTGTTATCTGTTGCTACTGTATTTTCTGCTTGTAGCTTTGACGAAGAATACGGCAGTGAATTTTTTGCAATGGATACTGTTATGACCATTAACGCATATGGAAAAAACAGTAAAAATGCTGTTAAATCAGCTGAAAAAGAAATATTAGCACTTGACGAACTTCTCTCTGTTACCAATGAAAACAGTGATGTGTACAAGCTGAACAAGGAGAAAAGTTTAAAATTGTCTGAAGAGACTGTTGAGCTTATAAACCGCGGACAGGAAATTTCAAATCTTACAAATGGTGCTTTTGATATTACAACAGAGCCGCTGTCAAGGGCTTGGGGATTTTATTCAAACCTTAAAAATCATATTCCTTCAAAAAAGGAGCTTAATAAGGCTTTCAGAGGGATTGGCAGTGAACACATAAAAATAAATAAAAATACAATTACCCTTGACAAAAACACCTTCATTGACCTTGGAGGCATTGCAAAGGGATATGCTTCAAATAAATCTGCTGATATTCTCAAGAAAAACGGCATTGAATCGGCAATTATTTCTCTTGGGGGAAATGTAAGAACAGTTGGTACAAAACCTGACGGCTCACTTTGGAATGTTGGTATTGCCGACCCTGATGACAACAGTAAAGAAATTGGTGTTGTAGCTGTTGATAACAAGGCAGTTATTACTTCAGGCGGTTATCAGCGGTATTTTGAACAAAGGGGAAAGAAATATCATCACATTATAAACCCAAAAACGGGATACCCAGCAGAAAGCGGTCTAAAATCCGTTACTGTCATTTCCGATGACGATACTCTGGCTGACGGTTTGTCTACCGCTTTGTTTGTTATGGGACTTGATAAGGCAAAGGAGCTTTATCAAAAAAGCGGTAATCTGTTTGACTGTGTACTTATTACTGATGACAACAGGATTTTTATTACTGATAATATAAAAAACAACTTTTCTTCAGAAAAAGATTTTGAGATACTTTAATAATCAGAGTGATTAAGATATGAAAAATTCTACTTGGATAATTATTTTTTCTGTAGTAATAGTAATATGTTGCGGTTTGTGGTTGCTGATTTCCAATTCATCCTATTCCTTTAAAATTGTAGGAATTTATCAAAACGGAGAGCTTGTGGAAAGAATCAATCTTGACACAGTTACTGAACAAAGAAAAATTATCCTGAACGGAGACCATGGTAATAACACAATTCTTGTAACTAATGAACACATTAAAATGGAATCAGCTGATTGTCCTGATAAAATATGTGTTAAACACGGTGAATTGACAGAAAACACTACACCGATTGTATGCTTACCCAACAGGATTGTTATTAAATTTGAAAATTCAAATAATAATTCTGATGTTGATATTAAAGCAGGTGCGGCAGGATGAAGAAGAATACAAAAAACTTGATTTTAGTTGCACTGATTACTTCTCTTGCCCTGGTTGCCTTTGTTATTGAAGCTTCCATTCCGCCCCTTACACCAATATACGGAATAAAACTGGGGATTGCAAATGTATTTACTTTGTTTGCGCTTTACTATCTTGGCAAAAAGGAAGCCGCTGCAGTAACAGTATTGAGAATAATTTTAGGCAGCATTTTTGCAGGGCAGGCCGTTTCCTTTATTTACAGTATGTGTGGGGGAATACTCTCTCTCCTGCTGATGATACTTTTGAAAAAATATTTTACTGTTAATAAGCTGTGGGCGCTCAGCGGACTTTGTGCCGTTGTTCACAATTTCGGTCAGATTATGGCGGCTGTTTTTATGACAGGCACAATTCAGGTCATGGTATACTTTCCTATACTTGTAATCTCCGGAATTATCGCAGGAGTATTCACAGGGCTGTGTGCACAATTTGCACTGATGCATCTGAAAAAGCAAAATAATAACCACTTTTAATATAAAGATTGAAGAACATATTTTACGGAGGATAGGTACATATGAAATTACGAGGCATAAAGGTTCCTCACAGGAAAAACACAGCAGACAGCACTCCAAAGCGTTTGCCGACGCCTGAAAGGGTTACAATACCTATGTCTATGCACATAGGCAAGCACGCTGTGCCTGCGGTAAAAATCGGAGAACGAGTAACAGTGGGCCAGCTCATTGCAGAGGCTAACGGATTTATCAGTGCTCCGGTACATTCAAGTGTGTCAGGTACTGTTAAAAAATTTAACGAAATTCCAATGTCGGCCGGTACAAAAACAACAGTTGTTGAAATTGAAACAGATGGTCTTCAGGAGATTTCTCCTGATATTAAGCCTCCTGTTATCAGTGGTTTTGACAGCTTTGTTGAGGCTGTTAAAAAAAGCGGTGTGGTTGGACTTGGGGGCGCAGGCTTCCCAACCTTCGTTAAGCTGGCTGTAAAGGATTTATCCGCTGTTGAGGCTGTTATTATCAATGCGGCTGAATGCGAGCCATACATTACCTCTGACACCAGAACAATGCTGGATAAGACTGACTATGTTGCAAGGGGCATTGAGCTTTTGCAAAAATATATTTGCTCAAAAAGAATTATTATAGGCATTGAAAACAACAAAAAGGCCTGCATTGAAAAGATGAATGCCCTTGCAGAGAGTATGAAAAATGTTGAGGTTAAGATTCTCCCATCTGTTTATCCCCAGGGCGGTGAAAAGGTTCTCGTGTTTAACACCCTTGGCAGAATGATACCAAAGGGCGGACTACCCCTTGACGTTGGCGCTATTGTAATTAATGTTACCACACTGACTGCTATTGCAGAATATATTGAAACAGGTATGCCTCTTGTTGAAAAGTGTATTACGGTTGACGGCTCTGCTGTTAAGGAACCTCAAAATGTTATTGCACCAATCGGCACACCTCTTGAAAAGGTATTTGAATTTTGCGGCGGTTTTAAGGAAACTCCCAAAAAGGTGCTTTACGGCGGACCTATGATGGGAATTTCAGTACCCTCCCTTGATGTTCCTGTACTGAAAATGACCAACGCAATAATTGCTTTTAACGAAAAGGACGCAAGATTACCTAAAACCACTCCATGTATTAACTGCGGAAAATGCCTTAACCAATGTCCTCTTAAGCTGGACCCAAGGTCAATTTCCAAGGCATACAAGATGGACGATTGTGAAGAATTACAAAGACTGCACGCTGACCTTTGTATGGAATGCGGCTGTTGCTCCTTTGTTTGTCCTGCAAAAAGACATCTTGTACAAAACAACAAGCTGGCTAAAGCTAAACTCAATAAATATTTAAGAGAACAACAAGAAGAAAACAAAAACAAGGAGGAGAAAAAATGAATAGACTGATTTCCTCTGTATCTCCACATATAACAAAGCATAGAACGACACAGAGCATTATGCTTGATGTTCTTATTGCCCTTTTCCCTGCCGGCGTCGCATCGGTTATTATTTTTGGTGCAAGGTCACTGCTGGTTATCGGCGTATGTGTGGCCGTATGTATTCTTTCTGAATACTTTTTTGAAACAATTTGTAAAAGAGAAAACACACTTTCTGATTTATCAGCCGTTGTAACAGGTGTGCTCCTTGCATATAATTTACCTGTTACTATTCCGCTATGGCAGGCGGCACTCGGCAGTGTGTTTGCAATAGTTGTTGTGAAG
>JAFLUK010000113.1 GCA_022508865.1 Oscillospiraceae bacterium
CAACCTGATGAACGGTATTGCAGACGCCTACTACGACAGCACACCTGTTGTTTTTATCACAGGTCAGCTCAATGAATATGAATACACAGGCATAAGCGAGTTGAGACAACAGGGATTTCAGGAAACCGACGTTGTGGGTATGGTAAAGCCGATTACAAAATATGCCACACACATTAAGGATGTTAACGACTTAAAATATGAACTTGAAAAAGCTTTTTATATTGCTTCAAACGGCAGAAAAGGTCCTGTTGTGCTGGATATACCCATGAACGTACAAAGAGAGGAACTGGATGTTGAAAACGCAAAATCCTTCACTCCTCCAAAGGACAAAACCCTTATAAATTACGAAATGGCGGCTACAAATGTTGTTGAAGCCATTGAAAAGGCAGAAAAACCTCTGCTTCTTCTTGGTAACGGCATAGTTAAGGGCAGCACATTCCACAAGGAAGTAATGGCCCTTATAGAAAAGCTGAACATTCCTGTTATTACCAGCCTGCCGGCAAGACAGCTTTTGCCCTATGATTATGATTTGAACTTTGGCTACATCGGTGCGGCATACGGCCACAGATATGCAAATATTTTAAGCCACAAAAAGGCAGACCTTATAGTATCAATTGCCTGCTCTTTCTGCAAAAGACAAACAGGGGGCAACAGCGAAAACTTTGCAAAAAATGCAAAAATTATTCGTATTGACATTGACAGAGATGAGCTGTTGAGAAAGGTGCACAGTGATGAAACCCACTATTGCTGTGACGGCGAAGGTTTTGTTAAGGCTATGCTAAAGGTGCTTGACAGCAAAACCATTGACAAAAACGATTGGCTGGAAAGTTGCAAAAAAGTAAGAAAGCCCCTTGTAGATTTTGATGACAATTCACCTGAAAGAGAGCCAAACAGATTTATCTCTGCAATCTCTGACTTTGCAGACAGCGACACTGTTGTTTGCTGTGATGTTGGCCAGCATCAGCTTTGGATGGGACAATCCTACAAGGTAAGAGAAAACCAAAACCTGCTGTTTTCAGGCGGTCACGGCGCAATGGGATTTGCACTTCCTGCGGCAATCGGCGGATATTACAAGGACTACAAGCCGTCTGTGGCAGTTTGCGGCGACGGCGCTTTCCAGATGAATATTCAGGAATTGCAGTGGGTAAAGAGAGAAAATCTCCCTGTTACTATGATTGTTCTTAACAACCAAAGTCTTGGTCTGATTCAGCAGCAGCAGGACGACTTCTTTGGGGGCAACCACTTTGGCTCCACAGCAGAGGGGGGTTACAACACCCCTTGCTTTAAAAGTGTTGCACAGGCTTACGGTATTACAGCATACAGCGCCTCTACCCTTGAGGAATTTGAAAATGTACTTAAGTCCATTGACAAAACAAAGCCTGCGTTGGTTGAAGTTCACCTTGACATTAAGTCAAAGGCTTATCCAAAAACTTATTTTGGTGAAGAAATGTACAACCAAAAGCCATACATTGACAGCGCATTAATGGAAGAAATTTTGGCTTATTAATTTTCTTTGTAATTTGGTTCTATGTCCCCTTTTGGGGTTGAAATAAGGAGTAGTTATGAAAAAGGTTATTACTTACGGAACTTTCGACTTGTTCCATCAGGGACACTACAATATAATCAAAAGGGCTAAAGCTTACGGCGATTATCTTATTGTTGGTGTTACATCAGAAAGCTATGATATTGAAAGAGGCAAGCTGTCTGTTCACGACTCGCTTCTCACAAGAATTGAGAATGTTAAAGCAACAGGCCTTGTTGACGAGGTTATTGTTGAAGAATATTTAGGTCAGAAAACAAGAGATGTTATTCAGTACGGCATTGACACACTGGTTATCGGCAGTGACTGGATTGGCAAATTTGACCACCTTAAGCAGTACTGCAATGTTGTTTATCTTGAAAGAACAAAGAATATTTCTTCCACCCAGCTTCGGGAAAAAAGCAACGAAATCTGTCGTTTTGGTGTTATAACTGACGACGCAGATGATTTTGGAGTAGTTAAAGAAACAAAGTATGTTTCGGGTATTCATATTGAAAGAGTATTCAGTGACGACATTGATATTGCAGAGGAATTCTGCAAAAAATATGAGCTTGACTCCTACAGCAATGATTTTGATGAATTTGTAAAGGATTTGGGCATTGTTTATATTAAGTCCCATGTTTCCAAAAGATACGACTATATAAAGAAGTGCATTGACAAAAATCTGCACGTTATTTGTGACTTCCCATTCTCCTACGATATGGAAAAATGTCAGGAGCTTAACCGTCTTGCCAAGGAAAAGAATGTTGCACTTATGGAAAACATTGTTTCGGTTTATCTCCGAGCATTCACACAGTTTTTGTGGATTGCAAGAAGTAACGAAATCGGCAAAATCCTTAGCGTAAACATTGGTATGAGCAGCGACTACTTCCCATACGGCAAAACATTGGAGGATATGTCTGTAATTGCAATTACGGCTATTATTAAGCTTTTGGGCACAGACTACAAATACCTTTCAAAGCACAATATTAATTTGGATGAGGATATTGAATTTTCTTCTCTTTCCTTCCGCTACGACAATTGTGTTGCACGAGCACAGATTGCAAAAGGGGCTGATTTACATAATCACCTTACAATCTTCGGTACAGAGGGCAGTATTGTTCTTGAGGACGACTGGTGGAACACAGGTTACTTTAAAGTAATCAAAAAGGGTGTTAAAAAGGTTGACAGACGTTCCTTTAACTTTGAAGGAACAGGCTTCCGTTATGTTATTCAGGAATTGCAGATTATGCTTCGTGATAAGAGATACGAATGTAACCGTCTTACCGATGCAGAGGGCGAGGCAATCCTCACTGTTATGAACAAAGAAGCTGAATAAGACTTACAAAAAATACAAACAACAAAAGGGGTTTTCACTATACTAAACCATGATTAAAAGTAGACATAGATTATCAAAGGTGATTTGTACAAGACGAGGCGGAGGACGCCGTAAGGCTGTCGCCTTGCAAGGACGACAACAAAGTATTGTGCAAATCCACCTGATAAGACTGTTCTGTTTTGAATCAGGGTTTAGTATTATATGTGACAGCCTCTTTTTAAATTAAGAATTATGACAAAAACTTTTAATAATAAGAAGAACAACAAAAACAACAACTCTTCAAAAAATAAAAAATCGGACTTGGGATTTTACACTCTCCTTAAATATTTCGGCATTGCATTTTCCTCCCTTATGGTGTCCTTGTTTCCACTGTTTTTAACCAACAGATATTTTAACATCAGACACGACAAGCTGTATCTTTTTTACATCCTCGGCGGACTCCTTGTTTTTTCCGTTATCGCTGTCTTTGTGTTCTTTGACAACAGAACAAGGGAAGAAAAGCTAAATTCAAAAGTCACACTAAAGGATTTCTCCGTAACAGACTTTGCTATTACGGCATTTGTTTTATCCGCTGTAATCAGCACTGTGTTTTCAGATTATCCTCTTGCTTCCCTCACAGGGCAGGCAGGCAGGAATAACGGACTGATACTTATTGTATTGTACGCACTTGTGTACTTTATTATTTCAAGAATTTACAGAGAAAATAATATTGTGCCGATCCTTGCCTGTGTTGTTTCCGCCACAGTATCTGTCATAGCAATTCTTCAGCAATTTTATTGGGACCTGCTTAACCTGTATGCAGGTCTTGGAGGAAGCCAGATAGGAAAGTTTATCTCCACTCTGGGCAACAGAAACATACTGTCTGCCTATCTTTGCATTACGCTCCCCCTTTCCTTTATGATGTTCATATACGGCAAAAAACTGTATGAACTTGCAATAGGTGGCCTTACCGCAATAATTACCTTTGCAGGTGTAATTTGCTGCAACAGCGACAGCAGTATTTTAGGCACAGGGGCATTTTTAATATTCTGCATTATTTTCTTTATAAGAAATTTAGAAAAAACCTCACGGCTGTTTTTCCTTATTGGGGCAATGATTGCAGGGTGCAAGATAGTGAGAATATTCTCCTTTATTATGGAGGACTACAGTATGAAGTTCAGCAAAATACAGAGCTTCTTTGTGTATGGCAACACATACATAGCAATTTTTATTTTCTTTGCAATAGCCCTTGCCCTTTTGTTCCTGAATCTGAAATACCCAAAATATAAAAATCCCAAAACAGTACAATACTGTGCATTAGCTGCTTTTGCACTTGCATTTTCAGTCATTTTGGCACTGATTATATACTACTCTGTATTTGATACCAAAACAAAGCTGACAGGCATTATGACCTTCTTAAGGTTTGACGACAGCTGGGGCACCCACAGGGGATTTATGTGGAAAAGAGCATTATATATTTTTATTAATGTTGACATCTTTCAAAAAATTTTCGGTATGGGCCCCGATACCTTTGAAAAAGCTATGGATATCTTTGGATACAACAATGAGCTTATGAGATATAAAAACGAGACTACAAACTGTGCTCACAATGTGTATCTGAATTATCTTATCACCTTGGGGCTTTCGGGTACAATTTCCTATATCACTGCAACTTTATCTGTACTTATAAAAGCTGTCAGAAGAGCCGCCCAAAATAAGTATGCTATGATTTTTGCAGGCAGTGTGCTTTGCTACAGTGTACAATCTGTTGTAAACATTGACCAGCCAATTACCACCCCCATTTTTATTCTGATGATTGCAATTGTAGAAAGTCAGAACAGAAAAGTCAAATTTAAAAATCAAAAATCTTAATTTTACAATTTTGTTTTTGATTAAGTTTTTGTTAACAATTTTATTATCTATTGTAAAATTTCGGATTTTGATATAAAATAAAACTGCAAGATTTTAGGATTTTAGAAAAAAGGAGCAAGATGAAATGAAAAAGATTTTTTCAGTTTTGTTAATTCTTATGCTTACAGTG
>JAFLUK010000114.1 GCA_022508865.1 Oscillospiraceae bacterium
TTATATAGCTTAAGGAGGTCTTTCGGGTTCAGGACTTGGCAACGGAACAAGAGTTCAGAATAATATAGTACCGGAACAGCAAAATGACTTTATTTTTACTGTTGCAGGAGAAGAACTTGGCTTCATTGGATGTCTTTTACTAATTCTTATACTCATACTGCTTATGATAAAAATACTTGCTATTGCTCTGAAATCCAAGGATGTTGCAGGTGCCGCAATTTGCTATGGTTTGTTTGGAATGCTGTCTATGCAGACAATAATAAATTTGGGAATGGTTCTTGGTTTTTTACCTGTTATTGGTATTACACTTCCATTCTTCTCCCAAGGCGGAACATCAGCTATGTCTATGTTCTTTGGTGTTGGACTTGTACAAAGTGTTTATCTGCACAACAAGCTGGATATTGACGACAGACTTTCCTTTGCATATAAGGAACTTTTAAAGGATTAAAACAGTACAAAAGACCTGCAATTTAGAATTGCAGGTCTTTTTTTATCCATCTTTATTTTTTAATTATTATACAAATATTGTATTCTTGTAAAGGGAAAAATTACAAACTGTGCCTTTCCTATGATGTCGTCCTCATCAATAAGACCGATTTCAGAATATCGGCTGTCAAGAGACTCAAGTCTGTTGTCTCCCATTACAAAAACTTTACCTTCAGGTACAACAGACGGAATATTTGTATTACCCTCTTTAAGCTCTGAACTTACATAAGGCTCGTCTATAAGAGTGCCGTCAACATAAATTCTCTGATTTTCAAAATCAATCTTAAGCGTCTGATTTTCAGTAGCAATAACCCTTTTGATAATAGGTTTGTCGTATTCGGCACCATGGCTGATTACAATAATGTCCTCATTTTTAGGTGTGTACAAAAAATTAGTAACAATTACTTTGTCTGAATCCAGCAAAGTGTTCATCATTGAACGACCGTCTACATTTACTATTCTAAAGAAAAATGTAAGGAGAATAACAATTAGTACAACTGCTAAAATCATTGAATGAGCTACATCAAAAATCCAACCAACAAGAGGCGATGTATTTACAACAATATGTTCCTTGTCATCTATATCGTCGCTCTTAATATCCAAATCAGTATTTTCATTATCTTCTGCATTATTTATTTTTTCTTCTACTATCTCTTTGGAATTATCCAAATTATTTTTATCAGCCACAGAAATCACCACCTTAAACAAAAAATCAAAATAGAAAGATTAAAAATTAATATAAATATTTTGCATGGTCAAATGGGTAGAAAATATACTGTACCTTTCCAATAACATCGCCGGTATCAATAAGACCCACCTTATTGTATCTACTATCAAGTGAATCCTTTCTATTGTCACCCATTACAAAAATTTTACCCTGAGGAATAACAGTTGGAATAACTGCATCGCCCTTGACAAGTTCAGAACACACGTAGGGTTCTTTTTGCAGCTCTCCGTTAACATAAACTTTATTCTTTTTAAAGTCTATTTTCAATGTGTCCCCTTCTGTTGCAATAACCCTTTTTACAATTGGCTCGTCAAGGTGCTGACCGTGACTTATTACAACAATATCATTCTTTTCAGGTGTATAAAGAAAGCTGGTTACAAAAAGTTTATCTCCATGAGCCAAAGTATTATTCATAGATCTGCCATCAACATTGACTATTCTGAAAAAGAATGTGAGAACAAATATTACTACAAAAACAGCCAAAGCAACTGATCTAATCCAATCGAACACCAAAAAAGACGGCATTCCTAACCTTGCTGTACTTGGATATTCCTGAAAACTATCATTCTCCTGAAAATCAGCATCGTTTTCTATATCATATAAATTCAAAATAATTAACCTCTTGAATAAAGCAAAAAAGGGACATAATCGCCCCTTTAATTACTTTTTAATTTGTTCTTTAACTTTAGCTGCCTTACCAACTCTGTCTCTCAGATAGTAGAGCTTGCTTCTACGAACCTTACCATATCTAACAATCTTTACATCAACCACATTTGGTGAATGTACAGGGAAAACTCTTTCAATACCAACACCGTAAGATACTCTTCTTACTGTAAAGGTTTCTGAAATACCGCTACCCTTTTTTGCGATAACAGTTCCCTCAAACATCTGGATTCTTTCTCTTTCGCCTTCACGAATGTTAACTGATACCTTTACTGTATCACCAACACTGAACTGTGGGAAAGTTTCTTTCATTGAAGATGCTGCAATTGTTTTTAATGCGTCCATTTCTTTTTCCTCCTGTAATTTCAGATATTCTTACTTAAAGAAGCAGAGGAATATCAGCTTCAAATTTCCGGCATATGCCATTATTTGACTCCTATCAGTTTCCTGACAGATTCCAAATGCTTATTTATAATACCACAAAACAAGTAAGTATGCAAGTGTTTTTTTGCTTTTTATGAAAAATAATTTATCTTTTTATTTCAACAAGAAATTTTTTAAAGTATTCAGGTAATTCGGAGTTAAACTCAAGATATTCTTCTGTTCTCGGATGAACAAAACCTATTACCTTTGCATGAAGACACTGACCGTTAAGCTTTGTTATTACTTTTTTAGGCCCGTAAACATCATCGCCGGCAACAGGATGGCCAAGTGATGCCATATGTACTCTTATTTGATGTGTTCTACCTGTTTCTAATATACATTTAATATGCGAAAACTCACCAAAGTTTTCTATAACCTCATAGTTTGTAACCGCATCCTTTGAATTTTCGTAGGTTATGCACATTTTTTTGCGATCCTTTTTACTTCTGCCAATTGGTGCGTTCACAGTGCCATTCTCTTTTATATTACCATACACAACAGCTTGATATTCTCGTTTAAAGCTATGTTCTTTTATCTGCAGAGCCAGCTTGTTATGGGCAAAATCATTTTTTGCTACTATTAATAATCCGCTTGTATTTTTATCAATTCTGTGCACAATACCCGGTCTTAAAACGCCGTTAATTCCCGAAAGGCTACCTTTGCAATGATAAAGAAGTGCATTTACAAGCGTACCGGAATAGTTACCGGGAGCAGGATGTACAACCATTCCCTTTTCCTTGTTTACAGCCAGCAGGTCATCGTCCTCATAAACTATATCAAGAGGAATATTCTCTGCCTGCGCTTCATATTCAACAGGGTCGGGAATTGTGAATACCAAATTATCATTAGCTTTCAGCTTATATTTTTTTGTCTGAACACTGTCATTGATGAGTAAATTTCCCTCTTCAATCATATTGGCAATAGTTGAACGTGAAATATCGTTAATATTCTCCGAAAGAAATTTATCTACCCTTATTCCCTGTTTGTCTGCATCAATCAGAAATTCCAGCTGATACATTGTCATCCACCTTTTTATTTTTATCATAAAAAAACAAGACATATATTACTAAAAGTGCAGTTCCGATTGTAATTGCATAGTCTGCAAAATTACATACAGGGCTAAAGAAAGACAGCTGTAGGTAATCAATTACATATCCGTAATAAATTCTGTCTATAAGATTTCCGATACCTCCGCCGATTATTAATGAAGCAGAAATATTAAACAGCTTTGAATTTATCCTTCTGAAAATGATTATATACAAAAGAAAACATATGACAACGGAAGTAATTGCAATGAATATCCACCTCATATCCTTGAACATACCAAAGGCAACTCCCCTATTTTCTACATAATCAAGATCAAGAATATATGGGATAAACTCAACAGTACCTGCATTTGGAAGATAAATTGAAACAAAATATTTGATTATCTGGTCAATTACAACAACAGCAGCTGCAATTGCTAATGATAATGCAATCAAGATAACACCTCATTGATAAAAACGGTGCACAGTGGATGTGCACCGTTTTAAATATAATATAATTATTGCAGATTATTTCAAAACCTCTGCACATCTCTTACAAAGTGTGGGATGTTCTGCGCAATCTCCTACAGTTACGGAATGTTCCCAACATCTTTCACACTTTTCGCCTTCAGCAAGTTCAACCTGAATATCCATTTCTCCACCATTGTCTTTAACTTCAACAGCAGAAACGATGAATGCACTCTTCAACTCGCTTTCAACAGCCTTGACAAAATCAAATGTTTCCCCGCCGCAGTTAATAATAACCTTGGCATCAAGTGACTTTTTAATTTGTTTTGATGTAACAGCTTCTTCAAGAGCTTTTTTTGCATCATCTCTTAGTTGATGAATTTTATCCCACTTGGCAATAAAGTCGTCCTCAACCTTAATGCCAACAACCTTTGGCATATCATTAAAAAGAATGCACTCTTCGTCACTGTCTGAACAGTGCGGCATATACATCCAGATTTCATCAGATGTATAAGCAAGGATTGGGCTTATAAGTCTTGTTAAAGAGTCAAGAATGATATAGATAGCTGTCTGTGCAGCTCTTCTTGACAGACTAGCGGTCTTTTCTGTGTATAATCTGTCCTTGAGTACATCAAGGTAGAAGTTTGACATATCAATTACACAGAAGTTTCTCACTGAATGATATACCTGATGGAATTCATACTTATCATATGAAGTAAGACACTTTGTGATAAGCTCATTCAATTTAACAAGCGCCCACTTATCAATAGGCATCAGCTTATCAAGATCTACTGCATCTTTATCAGGATTAAAGTCAGAAATATTGCCAAGAATATATCTTGCAGTGTTTCTTATCTTTCTGTAAGACTCGGATAATTGCTTAAGAATATCATTAGATATATGAACGTCACTTTGATAGTCTGTGGAAGCTACCCAAAGTCTGAGTACATCAGCACCGTATTTCTCTGTTACTTCCTGTGGAACAATACCATTGCCAAGAGATTTACTGAACTTTCTTCTTTCTTCATCAAGAATCATACCATGTGTAAGCACAGCTTTGTATGGCGCCTTACCCGTGG
>JAFLUK010000115.1 GCA_022508865.1 Oscillospiraceae bacterium
CCATATATTGCAATAATGACAATAAGAAGTATTAACACAGCGAAAACAACAACAAAGCCTGTGAGAAGAGTAGTCATAGAAATACTAAACTTTTCCTCCATATTGAGGCTTGCTGCCAAGATAGTATTAATATCCATCAAAATCCCCCATACTTACATTTTTATACGTTTAATATTATACAATGAGTTATGTATTTTATCAATAAAATATGGGGGGTTTTTTATTTTTTGCAAATTTTTAACAATTTTATCAAAAAGTATTGTCTTAATTTGTTCAATTATTTGGAAATAAGCATCAAAAATCATTTCAGTGTCCAGCTTGGCTAATTAAACAAAAGTATAATAAGCCGAAATTATTACTACAAAATAATACAGATAAGTCCGTTGCAACCGTCGTTGATGATTTTTTGAATGGTTTCTCCCATCTTTTTCCGTGCATCCTCAGGCATACGATACAGTTTATTGTGAAGTCCTTCGTTCACAAGCTCATGAACAGATTTTCCGAAAATATTGCTTTCCCATATTTTTGCAGGATCTTCCTCAAATTCCTTTAGGAGATAAGAAACAAGCTCCTGACTTTGCTGTTCACTGCCTACTATCGGTGTAACCTCTGCCTGTGTTTCAATTTTCATCATATGAATTGAAGGCGCAGACGCCTTTAGTCTGATGCCGTACTTACCGCTCTGTTTTATTATTTGCGGCTCCTCAAGGGATAACTCCTCCAGAGTGGGCATAACAATACCATAGCCCTTTTCTTCAACATCCTTGTATGCCGCTGCAATTTTGTCAAACTCCTTTTGCTTTTCCGACAGCATACTTATGCTTTCCATTAATGCCTCTTCATCAAGGATTTCTGTACCTGTCTTTTCTGACATAACTCTGTAGAAGCAGCTGCTTTCTACCGTTATCCGTAAATCTGCAATTCCCTTGCCAAGGTCAAGCTCCTCTATTTCACTATTATTTACAAATTCATCTTTGCCTATTCCCTCGCAGGTTTCCTGCACCTGACGGAGCTTTTCTATATTTTTTGCACAGGACTTAATTTTTGCAAAAATATCACTTTTTAACCAATGGTCCTTTGAAAGGTTAACCACCCACTTTGGCATATCAATATTAATTTCTCTTATTGGGAACTCAAAAAGCACCTGCGCAAGTACCCTTTTGATTTCATTTTCGTCCATAGTAAGACAGTTAACAGGCAAAACAGGCACTTGATATTTTTGGGAAAGTTCCTCTGACAATGTTGTTGCACCTCTGCCTGCGGGGTCAACTGTATTGAGTAGAATGACAAAAGGTTTATTGATTGATTTCAGTTCGTTTATTACTCTTTCCTCGGCACTTACGTATGAATTTCTTGAAATATCGCTGATTGAGCCATCTGTAGTGATAACAAGACCGATTGTGCTGTGGTCTGTAATTACCTTTTTGGTGCCGATTTCTGCTGCCTCGTTAAAGGGCATTTCTTCAGCAGACCAAGGTGTTTTTACCATTCGAGGTTGGTCGTCCTCCATATATCCCATTGATTCATCAACCACATAACCTACACAATCTATCATTCTTACTTTTAGATGTGCTTTGTCGGGAAGTGAAATTTCCATTGCTTCTTCTGGGATGAACTTGGGCTCGGTGGTCATAATGGTTCTGCCCCCTGCCGACTGGGGAAGCTCGTCATTTGTTCTTATTCGTAGGTTTTCTTCCTGTATATTGGGAATAACAATGGTATCCATAAATTTTTTGATAAATGTGCTCTTGCCTGTTCTGACAGGTCCAACCACACCTATGTATATGTCACCATTAGTTCTTTGTGAAATATCACGATATATGCTTCTTTCCGTCACTATAATTCCTCCATATGATTTTTATATAATATATGATGACCTGCACCTTTTATTACTTATCTTCTGATAATCAGCATATCCTTATGTGGAAGAAAATCATCTTCAATATCATTGTCTTCTTTAATAAAGTTTTCGTCTGTATTATATCTTTTGGCTATATCCCACAGGTATTCGCCTTTATCAGCAAAATACAGGGTAAGTGCCGAATTGCCCTTGTCAATCTTTTTGTCTTCGTAAATCACAATATTATCAACAAAGCTGTTTTGCTGTGTATCTGTGACGAAAGCAACAAGCGTGAATTCCACTCTAAGCTCCAATGTGTGGTCATCCTTAATGCGATAGCTGACGGAATTAACGGTAACACAGCTTGATTCTATCATTCCGAAGGCTTCATCTGTTTTATCGGCAAAATCCATAGTTCGTTCAATATAAAATGGTATTCCCTCGCTGTCACAGGCTAAAATACAAAGTCCTGCCTTTCCGCTAAAAGTAATCAGGCCGTTGTCCTCCTTGGAAGTGACTGACGATGTTTCGTTATATACATCTATAATCTTTGCAAAATCTCTGTCGTTGGAGGATATATCCATTTTTCTTATAAAATTCCTTTTTATCTCCCTTACAGAGGTTATTACGGATATTGGTTTAATATTTAAGTCACAGGCATAATCCTTTGAATATGCATCAATCAGAAAGTTTTGTTCTCTTTCTCTGTAGCAGATTGCAGTTGCGTTGACTCTTGCCTCAATAAAAATGGACTTTTCGTCACTTTCTTTCGTGCTCCTTACATCATAGGAAAGCAGCCTGCAGGAAACATTATTGATTGTATCTCTGTCGGCGCCAACACAGGATATTATCTGACTAAAGGGTATCATATAGTCAATACAATTGGTGTCGCCGCTGTCTAAATCAGACAAATAGAGAACCCGGAGATTTACTTCTCCTTTGAGAATAATTTTGTCGTCTACGGATTTGTGGTCAGTAACATTTACCTTTACAATAGTTTTTACCGAGGATTCAATATCAGGCTTATTCTGAATACTGATAGTTTCGTTAATATTAAAGGTTTCTTCTGTTACGGCAGTTACATCCATATACTTTTTATTACAGCAACGCTTTTGAAAATCCGAAAAGCTGTCACTGGATGGAAGCATTGCTGTTGACTTTGCAACAATTTCTACTTTAATACTAAAAGCGCCCTTAATGACAAGCCGTCTTGGTGACAAAGCTCTGCAATTGATATATTCCGTAGAGGCTACAGTTTCAAGATAGTGACTTTCGGGAAATTCCTTAATATTCATTGTTCTGTTAAAAGGTACAAGTTGCTGGCTTGTACGCAGTGTTTTTCTTACACTGTCAACATACATTACCTTGATTACCGCTGTGCCCTCAATTTCAAGAACACCACCTGATATGTTTCTGGAAAAAATCTGGGGTGTGAGAGTGCACTTTAGGATTTTTTCTATATCCGGACAATAGTCGGGCAGTGTCATATCCACATCAACAGGTTCTTCAATTGCCTGGCTCATCAGCAAATCCTTGCTGCAAATTTTTATGCTATTTTCAAGTTCCATAATTTTCTCTCCTTTTTATTCTTATGTATCAATCATATTCTTCCAAAATTAAAAATATGACTGATTGAAACATAAAAATTCGGCAGCTTGAAGCATAAAAAACAGCGGACAGGAAAACCTGTCCGCCAAAAGAGTTAAAATATTTAAAGTATTATAGAAACGCTTTACAGCAATGGTAAAATGCCGGCACAATATTTTTGAATTGTTGTAGCATCTCTTACATCAACCAAACCATCTTTTGTTACATCAGAAACTAAAAGATTAATGTTGACAGAAATACCTGCACTGTATTTTTGAATTGTAGTTGCATCCTTTACATTAACTTCGCCGCTGTTATCTGCATCACCCGTTACGCCAACAGGATCTTGCTGTGATGAAGAAGGCGTTGTTACAGATTCACTTGATGATGGCTGTGGTTTAGGATCATCTCCGCTTAAAAGCTTACCGATTCTTGCAAATGGAACTGTGATGTGATCTTCATCGTCTTTTTCGTGTGAGTTAAACTCCTGTGAAGTTGTGGATGGTAAATCTGCATTATCGTTCATTGCAGGGTCATATGGTAAGCAGTCCATACCTGACATACCAAATGTTGAAACCTTCATAACGCCGATACCTGTGTTTTCAATATCGGATGCTGTTAAGTCGAGGCTTGCAAGGGGAATAGAAATTTCATAGAAGAAGTCCAGCTTGCTGTTGTGACCCTTCTGATAGAAGTCTACCCAAGCTGAAGAATCATCAAATATGTCTCCCGGAATACGGTTATTATAGTGGCCATAACCCTTGTCAATACCAATAAGCTCATTTGTCAAAGTCTTGGCATTGCCCCAATCCATCTTCATTCCTGTATTTCTGTTTACAAGATTGTCTTCGTCAAGCTTGCCGTCATCATCTGCTGTGTAGATGAAAGGACCGTTTGAACCATTTGTTGAGAATGCAACAACTGTATCTACATATGTATCAAAGGTAATGCCGCTTCCCCAAAGTGTGCCGCCTCTTACTGTTGTACCATCAGTTACATTGCCCTTACCTGTGTAGAGATATAAGAAAACAGGCAGGTTCTGTGTCTGGAACAAATTACCCTGTGAAAGAGGATAATCGTCATTAGGTGCTACAATATCCTGAACATTTGACATTTCGTACATAATGTAAAGGTTATTGTCGTCCCAAGCTGCATACATAGCATAATCGTCGATTGGAATTTCGTACATTGAATTATCACGGTATACACGAGGGTCATCGTTTGCTGTGCCCTGTGCAATAAGCATAGAAGTATCCCAGTCAGACTTGCTACCGTCAATTGAGATAGTCTTTCTCTTACCAACCTGTCCGTTAGGGTTAGTTGCATACTTGCCGCCTACAGCCGGTGATGTGGAGCCGTCTCCTCCGCCTACAACAGAAGGTTCCTTCTTTGTAAGTGTAATTGATTCGGT
>JAFLUK010000116.1 GCA_022508865.1 Oscillospiraceae bacterium
AAATGATATAATTTTATTGTAAAATATTAACAATGATGAGAGAAGGAGATTATTATGGTTTCTGTTAATGGAATGTTCCATTTATAAAAATATAAATGATAATTAGGGAGGCTTTTCTATGAAAAAATTATTATCATTGGTTATTGCAATTATTATTACACTTTCTATTGCAGTTGTTCCATCTAATGTATTGGGTAAGACTACAAATGTAAAAAAACAAAAGGTTACTTATATGCCAAGAACCGACAATTTTGTTTATTCAAAGGGAGAGGTTTATCTAAAGGGCGATCATAAAGAGAATAACCTTTATTTCGTAGATAAAAAAGGAAAAACACAAAGGCTGACAAAGCACAATAAAGGAGAAGTAATTCAGCAATTTGTTGTAAGAGGAGACAGGGTATATTATATGTACATTGAAAATCCTATGGCACACGACCCTGATTATTCACTTTTTCCTTGTTTCCTTAAATCCGTTAAAATTGACGGCACAGATCGTACCACCCATTTTAAAAAGGAAACACGATTTGGAGCTACTCTGGTGGGCCTTTACGGAACAAGCATAATTTACTGTGATGGATGGAATTATATCAGAAAATACAAGAACGGAAAAACCACAACTATTTTTTCTGTAAAATATATGAATCAAGGCGGTATCCTCTTTAGCGGAAAATTATACATTGGGAATAAGTGTGTGGATATAGAAACAAAGAAGGTTACTTCTTTCAAGAAAAAGCAGATGCTTTATAATAAAAATTATCTTTACTATTTAAACAAAAACAATAATCTCAAAAGGATTGACAAAAACGGAAAGAGAGAAATTGTTGAAAAGAAAGTTAAGAAAATTTTTGCATTGAATGACGATAACAATGTTGTGTTTGCTAAAAAAGGAACAAGCAAAGTTGAAAAATACTATTATGTTTACTATATAAAAAAGGATGTAAAAGGAAAAAAATACAAACTGTGCGATATTTGTCAGATAGAAAAAGCATGTGGTGTTAAACATAATCTTGGAGATATCAGCAAGGTATGCTTTGATGATAGCGGAGTGTATTTCCAGATATATAACGGAATGGTTGCAAAGACAAGTCTTACAGGTTCGGTGCCGGAGCTTGTTTACGAGGAAGAAACATATATAAAAGAAACCGGAATGGACACTGACCCGTATTTTAGCTATTACGACTATTTTGAAGGTGTGCTATACACATTCAGAGGTAAGGTGAAATATACGGTTGTGGCAGGGGAGTATATGTAAAACGTTATAAAATTTTAGGTCTGTTGCATTAATTTGCAACAGACCTTTTTTTGATAAAAAAGCACCGATGTTTTTTAACATCGGTGCTGATTTTTTGCTTTATAAAAAACTGCTTGGAAATAATCGGGCAACAAAAGCCGAAAAATGTGAAAGTATCCGTCACATATCGGATGCAACGTCACGTTGCTTTTTGCAAAAATATATTTAATATCCCAGAACACCGTCAAGGCTTTCGTCATTGATAATCCAATCCTCAACTTTAAAAACTGTATAGTGTTCCTTATCGTTTCTTACAATAACATTTCTGATTCCTGCGTTAATAATCATACGCTTACACATAGAGCAGGCGCAGGCATTTTCTACATAATTACCTGTTTTCATTTCTTTGCCTGCAAGGTACAGTGTGGCCCCAATCATCTGTTCTCTGGGGGCATGAATAATAGCGTTGGCTTCTGCGTGTACACTGCGGCACAGCTCATATCTTTCGCCCCTTGGAATGTTATTCTTTTCCCTCAGGCAAAAGCCCAAATCACAGCAGTTTTTTCTGCCTCGGGGAGCGCCAACATAGCCTGTGCTTACAATCTGGTCGTTATTTACTATAATTGCGCCAAAATTCCTTCTGAGGCAGGTGCCTCGCTCCAAAACTGTTTCTGCAATGTCAAGGTAATAATTTTCTTTTTCTAATCTTGCCAATATAATCCCACCTGTAATAATTGTAAATAAGAAGCGATATAATGATAGTAAAGAATCAGGTTAAATCTTATTATACATTGTTTTAATACATTCTTCACATACTGTAACGCCCTGATGTGAAATAACGTTGTCGGTTTCTCCGCAGAAGAGACAAGTGGGCTGATATTTTCTGATTAACAGTCCATTTTCTTTTGGAAGAATTTCTATTGAATCTTCCTTTTCAAGATTGTACATTTGACGTACAGGTTTAGGAATTACTACTCTGCCGAGAGTATCTATTTTGCTTACATAGCCAATCTGTCTCATATTTATCTACCTTTCTTTAAATGTTTTTGCACTACTATACAAAAAAATTCGATAAAAAATTGCAATTATAGTGTATAGTTCACCTTTTTCTATATAATTCTACATAATTACAGTATAAAAGTCAATAGTTATTTTGATGAAAAATTTCAGTATTTTAATAATTTTGTAAATTTTTAGCAAAAAAATGGATGTGGTTTTTTTGATAAATTACCTTTGGGGGATTATGATAATAATTTCCATAGTCTGCGGTATATTAACAGGGAATACACAGCAGCTTTCCTCGGGAGTAATGAACGGCGCCGAGAAGGCAGCAAAGCTGCTTATTACGCTGTTTGGCGTAATGGTTTTTTGGTCGGGTATTATGAAGGTGGCGGAGAAAAGCGGACTTACAAAACAGCTTGTAAAAGTTCTTTCCCCCCCGCTGAAAAAGCTGTTTCCCGATATTGACAGCAACAGCGTTGCCTTTCAGAGCATTTGTATGAATATAAGCGCAAACCTTATCGGTGTAGGCAATGCCGCCACTCCCTTTGGTCTTAAAGCTATGAGCGAAATGCAAAAGCATAATCTGAAAAAAGACACTGCAACAGATTCTATGGTGGTTTTTGTGGTGATGAACACGGCTTCGCTACAGTTGATTCCTGCCACACTGGGATATTTGCGGCAAAGCTACGGCAGTAAAAATCCCTTTGAAATTCTCCCCTGTGTCATCATCTGTTCTGTTGCAGCCCTTACCGTTGCGTTGGTGCTGGCAAAGAGTATAAACAGACTTACAAGGGGAAAGTACAGTTCATCAAATGAAAACAAAAGATACAAGGGTAAACCGGTGAAGCTTTGGAAATAATCATTCCCCTTACAGTAGGAATTATAGTGCTTTACGGAATGATAAAGGGAACAAAAATATTTGACTCATTTATAGAAGGAGCTCTGGAGGGGCTTCATACTCTTTATATGATAATCCCAACATTAACAGGGCTGGTGGTAGCGGTAGAAATGCTTAGCCAAAGCGGGGCTATTGATTTGATATGCAACGCAGTGACGCTTGTTGCAGACTTTTTTGGATTTCCAAAGGAAATTGTACCAATGGCGGCGCTTCGTCCAATCAGCGGAAGCGGCGCAACAGCTATCCTTACCAATATATTCGAGAATTACGGTCCCGACAGTGTTGTGGGGAAGATAGCCTCGGCTCTTGCCGGCAGTACCGAAACAACCTTTTATGCAGTAACTTTGTATTTTGGCAGTGTGGGTATTACAAAGGCAAGGCATACTCTGTGGGTAGGGCTGTGTGCAGATTTCACCGCACTTGTTATGGCAATTGTTACTGTAAAACTAATGCTTTAGGTCTATCGAAAACATAAGAGAAAGCTCCACCAAAATGGTGGAGCTTTTTAAGTGATAATTTGAAATTACTTTTTATAATTTACTTTTTGTATGCAAGAACTTTTCTCATATACTTTGCAATGTCAGTGTTGTCAATAAGCTTTTTCCTGCAAATGCCGGCTGACTGTGCGCCATCTGCCATAAGGAGTACATTTGTGTTGGTGTGTTCGCCGTCTGAAGTAAAGCAGTCGTTGTTAATGTCATCCTTTGTGGCATTTTCAGGAAGTTCAACACCACCTGTTTCGTGGTCTGCTGTTACAATAACCAGTGTGCCCGGGTGACTTTCTGCCCAGCTCATAACGTAATCAATAGTATGGTCAAATGCCTCTACCTGACTTATTGAGCCTTCCATATCCTGTTCAGCCTCGCAAACGTCAATGTTACTGCCCTCTACCATAAGGAAAAATCCGTTGTCATTTTCCAAAAGCTCAAGCGCCTTTATTGTAGAAGTGGTAAGAGATGGCGCATACTCGGGGTTTTTCATATTATCATATGCAAAAAGACCAAGCACTTTGCCGTCAGCAGCAGACAGTTTCATCAAATCTTCCTCGGTATCTACGTAGCTGTAGTTGTGCTCTGCAATCAGCTCTTTTACAGTAGAAGTGTAGAACTGGTTACCACCGCCCAACATAACATCAATATGGGAAGCAATCATATCTTTAAGGATAGATTTGTAGTTGCTTCTCATCTCGTTGTGAGCCGCCATACCTGCAGGTGTGGCGTGGCAAACGTAGTGGCGGTCAACAAGACCTGTTTTCATACCGCATTTTTGCGCATATTCACAAATTGTTTCCAGATTTTTTCCGTTTTTATCAACACCGATGCAACCGTTATATGTCTTTACACCTGTGCTGATTGCTGTTGCAGATGCGGCGCTGTCGGTGAATTCTGCATCTCCCTCGGTAACAGACTGGGAGTATGTGGTAACGTATGTTTTGTATTTAAGTCCGCTCATAACCAGCTTGTCACCCTTGACAATCTCTGTTGCCTTGATGATGTTTTCACCCATACCGTCGCCAATCATAAGAATAATATTGTTTACCGGACCTGTTTCGTCAAGGTTATATTCCTTGTAGTCAACCCAACTAAGCTTGTCGCTTTCCAGAGTGGTGGGTTGGGAATTATCTACAGTTGCGTTTGTCAGTGTGGAATTGTCGTTCGGAGTGCCTGCACTGCAAGCGCACACTGACACTGTAAGC
>JAFLUK010000117.1 GCA_022508865.1 Oscillospiraceae bacterium
TTGTCCACTGATATTTTTTGATACCACCGTAGTAGTGTGTTTTAAACAGAGCCATATTGTCCTTCTCGTAAAGCGGATTTGGCTTTAAATCAATTCTTGGTGAGTCAATATGAGCAATTGACAGCATTACACCTTTTCTTGTACCATATTTACCGATTACTGCAAATCCAACAGCCTTGTTGCGGTTAACTATATACACCTTATCACCGGGATTATAGGTTTTATTTGGGTTATATTCCTTAAAACCATTTTCCTTTGCCATAAGCACTGCTTCAGCTACTGCCTCCCGCTCTGTTCTTGACTTATTTAGGAAGTCCTTATATGGCTCGCAAAATTCATCAGCCTTTTCTATATCACTGCTGCTGATTAAATTGATTTTCTTTTTTGATGACATTAAAATTTCTTCCTTTAATGCCTTAGACACTTCATTTGACATAACTCAAACCCTTTCTTTATTTGTATTAAACTTTAATTCAGTAAAGCTTTTGGTACATATTCTTTGCTTTTCCAACCTTATCAACATAGCTTGATGTTTCGGGATATATTATTGTATCAAGATTTTTTCCATCACTGCTATATTCAGGATTTTGCAGCCATTCATCTACACAGCCAAACCCTGCATTATATGCTGCAAGTGCGGTTTTTTCCCTATTGTCGTATCTATCCAACAGATATCCGAGGAAATATGTACCAAACTTTATGTTGGTTTCCGCATTATAAAGTGCCGAGTCAGGATAGTCTGTTGTATCATCGGGAATATTCTTCTTCAAAAAATCAAAACATTCTGATGTTATCTGCATAAGACCCATTGCACCTGCTGACGATTTATCCTTAACTTCAAAATGGCTTTCTGTGTGAATTACTGCATACACAAGATTTTTGTCCACGTCATACAAATCGCTGTATTTCTCCACATATTCCGAATATTTCTGTGGATATTGCAATCTCCTAATATCGTCTACTTTATCATGGAGAAAGTCCGGAGCGATTACAAATACCGCAAAATATACCACTGCGCCCATAATACTCATAATAAGTATCAGTTTAAAAAAGGAGGCAATAAAACCTTTCTTTTTCTTAACTTTTTTTCTTTTGTATTGAGCCATTATAACTCCTTGTTGATATTATCAATAAGCAATGCTATTTTATCTTGCACATCCTGAAAGTTACCGTTATTCTCCACCACATAGTCAGCTTTGGAGGTGTAGTAGCTGTTGCTGTGCTGGGCATTTATTCTCTGCATTGCTTCTTCAGGTGTAAGGTTATCTCTCTTTATAATTCTGTTTTTTCTTGTTTCAAGTATTGAAATTATTGCAAGAGTTTTATTGCAAAAGCGTTGTCCGTTGCTTTCAAACAGCAGAGGAGCATCCAATATAAATTTATCAAAACCATTGTCAGAATATTCCTGAATTTCCAGCAAAGATACTTCATAAATTGCAGGATGGGTAATTGAGTTCAGTTTATTAGTGCTTTCTCTGTCCTTGAAGGCTCTTTTTGCCAAAAGCTTTCTGTCAACTTCACCATTAGAATTTATTATATCGTCCCCAAATGCATCTGCGATTTTGGGCAGTATCGGGCTGTTTTTTTGAAGGATATTTTTTGCGATTTTATCTGTGTCAACAATATGGTAACCGTTTTGCTGGAACACTTTAGCAACAGTTGATTTGCCTGCCCCTGTAGGACCTGTTAAACCAAGAACAAACACATCTGAATTAATAATTCTGAATGCCGCTGCTCTTATAAGCCTGTTGTAAACAGCCAGTGACACACCCTCTGTTGTTGGCAAGGGGGCATACACTGTATTGATACTACTCTCCTTGTCAATCTGTCTTAAGACATCAAAAATTCTGTGTGCCTGAGTATTGTAGTCGTTTTTTGAACCGATTTTATATGTTAATCCTGTTATGGATTTTTCGTCCTCGTCAAAGCAGATTACAGCAGTATTGCTGTTTGTCAGCCTGTTCACATAGGGTACAAAACTGTTACCTTTTACAAGATACACCTGTGCTTTAGGGGCATAGTGCTTGTATTTCATTCCGGGGGAAATTGCGGTTTTGCCTTCCTCTAATTGGTGAGTAACTGCCTTATCCACCTGAATTTTTCCTATTACCTTTTCTATCTGCTCAACAGTTATTCCTCCCGGACGGAGAAGTCTTGGAGGGTTTGTTGCAAGGGTAATCACTGTACTTTCAACACCAACGGTACAATCTCCACCGTCAATTATACCATCAACCTTACCAATTAAATCATTAACACAGTGCTGAAATTTTGTCGGGCTTGGTTTGCCTGAAAGATTTGCCGAGGGAGCTGCCAGAGGCTTATCAGAAAGTTCAATTAACATTCTTGCTGTTTTGTGAGACGGACAACGTACAGCCACAGTATCAAGCCCTGCCGACACCTCATCGGGAATACAGTCACCCTTTGGCAAAATAATAGTAAGAGGACCCGGCCAGAATTTTTCTGCAAGTTTTTTAGCTTTTTCAGTAAATTCCCTGTAAAGTCCTAATTTTTCTATCATATCAATGCCGGAAATATGTACTATCAGAGGATTATCCATAGGTCTGCCCTTGGCAGTAAAAATCTTGGCAACCGCTTTACCGTTCAGAGCATTTGCTGCAAGTCCGTAGACAGTTTCTGTAGGCATTGCAACAATACCTCCGTCATTTATAATTTTGGCGGCCGTTTCAATATCCTTTTGTGTATCCTCTAGAAGTAATGTTTCCATTTTACTTATTATCCATACTTTCCTTTAACTTTTCTGCTCTGTCGCTGGCTATGAGAGCATCTATAATCTCGTCAATATTACCGTTTAGAATATCCTCAAGTTTATAGAGTGTAAGACCTATTCTGTGGTCTGTAACTCTTGATTGAGGGAAATTGTAGGTTCGGATTTTTTCACTTCTGTCACCTGAACCTACCTGATTTTTTCTATTCTCGGAAATTTCTGCATTTTGTTTATCCTGCTCAATCTTGAGAAGTCTGGATTTTAGTACCTTAAGAGCTTTGTCTTTATTTTTATACTGACTTCTTTCGTCCTGACACTCAACGACCATCCCTGTGGGCAGGTGTGTAATTCTGATTGCAGATGAGGTCTTGTTGATGTGCTGACCTCCTGCTCCGGAAGAACGGAAGGTGTCTATCTGCAAATCATTAGGGTTGATGTCAATTTCCACATCTTCCGCCTCGGGAAGAACAGCAACAGTAACTGCGGAGGTGTGCACTCTGCCGGAGGACTCTGTTGCAGGAACACGCTGAACACGGTGTGTTCCGCTTTCATACTTCAGCTTGCTGAACGCACCGCTTCCGTTCACCATAAACGAAACTTCCTTGTAACCGCCAAGACCTGTTTCATTTGCAGAGATAATCTCCGTTTTAAAACCCTTTTTATCGGCATACATAGAGTACATTCTGAACAAATCCCCTGCAAAAAGCGAGCTTTCTTCTCCACCTGTGCCGCCGCGAATTTCCATAATTACATTTCTTTCGTCGTTAGGGTCTTTGGGCAAGAGAAGAATTTTCAGTTCCTCTTCAATTATTTCAAGAGAAGATTTTGCCTCTTCCATTTCCATTTGGGCAAGCTCTCTGAACTCTTTGTCTTTTTCGTTTTCCAGAATTTCAATGCTGTCCTTTATTGTCTGTTGAGCCTGTTTATATTCTTTGTATTTAAGAACAATATCCTCAATAGACTTTATCTCTTTCATTGTTTCGTTGAACTTATCTGCATTTCCTGCAATAGAGGGATCATACAATCGGTTATTAAGCTCATCATATCTTTTGCTGAATATTTCTATTTTATCAAACATTTTCTTGTTCCTGTTCTCTGATAATCTTTTTAATGTTCTTTTCTGCCTTACAACGAGGTATCATAATTTCGCGACCGCATTTGTCACAGCGGATTTTGAAGTCCATTCCTATCCTTGTAACAGTAAAAATGTTGTTTCCGCAAGGGTGGGACTTTTTCATTTGTAATTTATCATCTATTCTGACGTCCATATTTAGCTCCTTACAAAATATACCAAGCTGTAGAATCCTTATTTTAGATTATATCACACCAAGAAACATATATCAAGATAACCTAAAAAAGGCATAAAAAAACTGCCGAAGACCCGGCAGTTTTCATAGTACTTTGTGTTAGTAAACTCTGGTTAATGCGGTTACTCAATTATTAGTATGCCTTTTCGTAAATTGTTGTGCCGTCTGCATTATTTACTCTGACAACAACCTCTGCACCATCAATACCCAATTTTTCAAGCTCATCTTTGATATTATTAAACGTAGATGACATTGAAGAAAACGCTGTTTCCAAAGAACTCTTGATGGTGTCAAGAACATCATCTTCATACTGGGTTGTGTATGTACATTCGTAAATAAGACTTTTATTTTCTGCCTTAACATCCAATGTGAGCAGTGAGCCAAAAGATGATGACATAGAATCAACCATTTCCTGACATTCATCAGAATTAATAAATTCCTTAAGTTTCTCCTCCGGTGATGCACCGCAGGCTGCAAGGCCGAATACGCAGGTAAATGCTAAAATTACCGCTAAAATTGATAAAGATACCTTTTTCATTATTACCCCTCCAAATAATTGATATTAAAATTATACAGTATCAGGAACACAAAGTCAATGACTCAAAAAATTAAAAGTAAAAAGGCATTGCGTAAAGTGACACTTTGTGATAAAATCTTTTTAGGTGAAAAATTATGGATAAAAAAATTACAACAACTTATGACAAACAAACATTATCGGACTTTAAGAGATTTACTCTTACAAAAAAATCACATCTAAAGCCTGCTATACTCTATTTGCTGTGTATCGGGG
>JAFLUK010000118.1 GCA_022508865.1 Oscillospiraceae bacterium
TTGCATTTTTATTGGGTGCACTTCTTTCCACTCTTGCAGGCTACTGTGGTATGAGCGTTGCTACAAAGGCAAACGTAAGAACTGCAAATGCCGCAAGAACAAAGGGTATGAACGGCGCGCTTTCAGTTGCATTCAGCGGTGGCGCAGTAATGGGTATGTGCGTAAGCGGTCTTGGACTTCTTGGTGTTTGCCTGATTTACGCACTGACAGGTGACGACAACATTCTCTTTGGATTCTCACTTGGTGCATCATCAATTGCACTTTTTGCAAGAGTAGGCGGCGGTATTTATACAAAGGCTGCTGACGTTGGTGCTGACCTTGTAGGTAAGGTAGAAGCAGGCATTCCTGAAGATGACCCAAGAAACCCTGCCACTATTGCCGACAATGTTGGTGATAACGTAGGTGACGTTGCAGGTATGGGTGCTGACCTTTTTGAAAGCTATGCAGGCTCTCTTATCTCTGCAATTTCACTTGGTGTGCTTGCTTTTAGCGGCAGCGCTTCTTGGAAATATGCTATTTTCCCATGTATTCTTTCAGCTATCGGATTGATTTCTTCAATTATCGGTACACTGTTTGTAAGAGGTAAAGACGGCAAAGACCCACAAAAGGCTCTTAACACAGGCTCATATGTAGCTGCATTCCTTGTGGTTATTTCTTCTGTGCTTTTAAGCTACTTTATGCTGGGTACATTCAGATTTGCAATTGCAATTATTGCAGGTCTTATTGTGGGACTTCTTATCGGTACTGTTACGGAAATGTATACTTCCGAAAAGTTCCCATTTGTTAAAAAGATTGCAAAGCAGAGCCAAACAGGTTCTGCCACAACAATTATCAGCGGTATAGCTGTTGGTATGCAGAGCACACTTATCCCTATTCTCCTTATTGGGGTGGGAATATTTGTTGCTTATTTTGTAACAAACGGCACAGGCTCAGAGGGCACATCAGGCATCTACGGCATTGCTCTTGCGGCTGTTGGTATGCTTTCTACAACAGGTATTACTGTTGCAGTTGACGCATATGGTCCGATTGCCGACAATGCAGGCGGCATTGCAGAGATGAGCGACTCACCTGCAGAGGTAAGAGAAATAACAGACTCTCTTGATGCTGTTGGTAATACAACTGCTGCTATAGGTAAGGGCTTTGCAATTGGTTCTGCTGCTCTTACAGCTCTTGCTCTGTTCTTCACTTTCTCACAAAAGGTTGGACTTGACGCAATCAATATTATGAACTATAAGGTTGTTATCGGCTTACTGGTTGGCGGTATGCTTCCGTTCCTCTTCTCTTCCCTTACAATGGACAGCGTAAGCAAGGCTGCTCAGAGTATGATAGAAGAAGTAAGACGTCAGTTTAAAACAATTCCGGGTATACTTGAAGGCAAGGCAAAGCCCGACTACAAAAACTGTGTTGCAATTTCTACAAACTCTGCACTTAAGCAGATGATTGTTCCGGGTATACTTGCTGTTATCTCCCCTGTACTTGTAGGTGTGCTTCTTGGCGCACAGGCGCTTGGCGGTATGCTGGCAGGTTCACTGGTAACAGGTGTGCTCCTTGCAATCTTTATGAGTAATTCAGGCGGCGCTTGGGACAACGCAAAGAAGTTTGTTGAAGGCGGCAACTACGGCGGTAAAGGCTCTGACAGCCACAAGGCATCTGTTGTGGGCGATACAGTAGGCGACCCATTCAAGGATACATCAGGTCCTTCAATTAACATCCTTATTAAGCTTATGACAATTGTAAGCCTCGTATTTGCTCCGCTTTTCGGCAGCGGATTCCTTGGTTAATAATAAGCATATAAATCAAAACTTTAACCTCCGTTACACTGTAGCGGAGGTTTCTTATATCTAATAATTCTTTACGGTAAGACTACTCTTCCACAGTCAAAGAGACATACTCATAGGTGAGTATGCCTCTTTCTCAATTTACAATTAATTTGTTCTTTCTTACACTACAGTTTATACATTTTCTTCTGCTATATCAACTGTTACTGTCCATGTTAATGCTTTGTCCTCTGCACCCTTTACATAAGCTTTTACAGTGGTTGTACCGTTTTGCTTTGGAACTGCATTACCTTCTTTGTCAACTGTTACGATGTTTTCATCGTTGCTAACATAGATAACACTCTCATTTTCGATAAGTGTTGTAAAGTTGAAACCGTTTAATGTCATTGTGTTTTGATAAAGCTTGATGTTCTGCTTTTCAGGTGATTCAAAAGTGAGAGTATTTTCGTCCTGATATGTTTTTAAAATATCGTTTCTAACTGTAACAGTATATGTCTTGGAAACGTCTGCGGGCTTATTATAGTTACTTACTCTGTTATCTACAAAGAACTGTACCCAGTAGTAATTGCCGTTTGTTAAAAAGCAGCCAACACCCATGCTCTTGAACTTTTTGTTGAGAATGTTGCTCTTGTGTTTGGGGCTGTTCATCCATGCCTTTACAACCTGTGCAGGTGAGGTTTGGTTGATTGCAATATTTTCTCCTACTGCATATTTCCACTTGTACATTTTGAATCCATTCTTGTCGCCGTTTGGTCTTGCATGTGAATAATATACTGCACATTCAGCTGCTCTGGTTGTTGCCACATCTACAAGAGCTTTGTCCATTTTGAACTTTGATAAGCCTCTTTTTGTCCTTTCCTTGTTAATCAGGTCAAGCACCTTATATTCATAGCTGTAGAGAACCTTGCCTTTTATATTTATCTTTACATTTTTTGCTGTTGTTGCTCCTGCATCAATACCTGTGAAGCCGATTGTTAAGATTGTTAACATTGTTATAACAGCCATCAATAAACCTGTCACTCTTGTAGTTCTTTTCATAATCTTTACCCCCGATATATTTAAAAAATAGTTTTTACTTCTTTTGTTGTATTAAATATACCATTTAAATAAGATATTTTATACACTAAAATCCTGTTATTTTACCCCACTTTTTTGACATCATTACGGTTTTTCATGGGATAGTTATATTTTTTATTTGTGGGACAAAGAAAAAAGGCTGTGAAACACAGCCAATATATCTATATATCTTTATTAAATTCATCAAGTTATCTTATCTTATACTTTGACGGGGTTGTTCCTGTTATTCCCTTGAAAATCTTGGTAAAATAGTCAACCGAGGAATAACCAAGCATTTCGCTGATTTCATATGCCTTGTAGTTTCCTGTACGAAGAAGAGCTATTGCATAGGCAACCTTCACTCTGGAGCAAAACTCATGGAATGTAATACTAAAATGCTGTTTAAAAATCTTGCTGAAATAATCCTTGCTGTAGCCGTGGGCGGATGCAAAGTCATCAACAATCAGGTTATCTCTGTAGTGAATTGAACAATATGAGGCAATCTGTGCCACAAAGCTGTCGTGGTTTGGGTCAACATTCAAATCCTTTAGCACATTTTCAACAACAGGGTCAATCCTTGTTTCAGCTTGGTTTTTATCTATATGCGCCTTTACCCTTTTAAGTACATCTGCGAGCTTTTTGGGGGCAACAGGCTTAAGAAGATAGTCAAAGGCACCTAAAATTAAACCCTGACGTGCATATTCAAAGTCATCATATGAGCTGGCAAAAATTACAGGTGTGGTGTTGTCTTTATCAGAAAGCTGCCTGAGCATTTCTATTCCGTCCATAAAAGGCATTTTTATATCTGTAAAAATCAGGTCAAACTCTTCATTTTCCAAAACCTGCAATGCCTTTTTGCCGTTATCAACCTCTTTTTCAATAACAAAGCCGCACTCTGACCATGTTTTCATTTTTGAATATATTAAGCGTAATGTTTTGTCATCTTCAACGAGTAATACCTTGTACATTAAAATCCCCCTGTTTGTGCATCAAATTTAATTTATTTTTTAATTTTTGCCTGCCAATAACTTTTCCACAGGGTTTTTAAGAGGTTTAGAAAAGAGCTTCACGCTTATCCCTGTTAAGAAGGCTGCAATAATAGTGCCCTCTCTTGTACCCACAATTGAAAAGTTGAAGAAAATAAGGGAGAGAATGATTGAAAATACCACGCAAAATACATCAAAGAATATTTTTACATTTCCGAATTTTTTCTGTGTAACATCGGCAACAGCCTTAACAAAGGCTTCGCCTGAATTCATAATAACATTGGCAATAACGGCCAGCGCAATACCAAAGCCAAGTACAAATGTGCCAACAACCACAAGGGCAATTCTTACGGGATAAAAACTAAAATCAAAGTAAGAAAGCAGCCACATTCCAAAGTCGGTAAAATATCCAAAGAGAAAGGAAACGGGAATTTGCAAAAGCTGTATTAATTTAAAATTCTTCTGTAGAATTATAATCTGTCCAAGAATTAGAACACAGTTCCAAATAATAAGCCAATTGCCCATTGTAAGAATCTGAAATTTTTCGCTCATTATATTGGCAACGGAAGAAATAGGCGAAACGCCCAAATCACCTGTTTTGGTGATTGCAACACCCTGCGCCGAAATAAAAAGGCTGATAATAAACAAAATGTAACGCTTTGCAGTTTCTTTTTTGCTCATAATTAGTTCCTTTCTGTTCTCTGCAGGGTAGAAATAGATTACATATACTTGCTTGTTGCCTTGAGTCTTGCCATTGCTCGGGAGAGGGACGCCTTTGAGTTATGATACTCCATTTGGCTTTTCTTTTGACGAAGTGCTTCCTCTGCCCTTTCTTTTGCTTCATTGGCACGATTTTTGTCTATCTCGTCAGGGTGCTCACTTGTCTGAACAAGAAATGTCACCTTGTTGTCAAGAATTTCAATAAATCCCAGACCTGTGAACAACACAACCTCTTTTCCTGTATCATCGGTATATCTTGTTATACCTACATCGGTGGC
>JAFLUK010000119.1 GCA_022508865.1 Oscillospiraceae bacterium
ATCGTGTCCTGCAAAAATCACTTCATGTTCACCAACAATTGTACCGCCGCGAATTGAATGAATACCAATTTCATTCTTTTCTCTTTGCTTTCTGTAGGAATGTCTGTCATAAACATATTGCTTTTCTGTTTCTGCTGTTTGAGAAATACCGTCAGCAATCATAAGGGCAGTACCGCTTGGTGCGTCAAGCTTAAGGTTGTGGTGCTTTTCTATAATTTCAATATCAAAATTGTCACCATGACAACCAAATACCTTTGTTGCCATTTTGCAAAGTTCAACCATAAGATTAATTCCCAAAGACATATTACCAGAATAAAAAATTCCTGTCTTTTCCGATGCATTTTTTATCATTGAAATCTGTTCTTCGGAATATCCTGTTGTACAAATAACAGCAGGAACAGTATTCCCAACAGCATAGTCAAGCATAGTATCAAGGACCGCCGGATTACTAAAGTCGATTATAGCGTCGTACTTTTCAGTAATTTCATCAAAGGATTTATATACTGTAAAGTCATAATCACCGCAGTCATATGTATCAACACCGCATGCTATTTCACAATCGTTTCTTTCATTAATTGCTTTAACAATAGCGTGTCCCATCTTTCCTGAACATCCGCTTAAAATAATCTTTGTCATTATTATTCCCCTTAACAGAACAGGGCGCACAATGTACGCCCGTCTTTAATAGCTTTTTAATATTATTTATATTTACCGATAAGATTGTACTTTGCAAGACAATCCTTCAAATCGTGATAACCTGAATAGCTCATTGGTACAAGAGGAAGTCTGCATTCTCCTGCGTTAAAACCAATAAGATTCATAGCAGTCTTAACAGGAATTGGATTAACATCCGAGAACATAATGTCCATAAGCTCAACAAAATGAAAGTTCATTTCAGAAGCTTTGCGGAAGTTGTTGTCAAGACAAAGCTGGCAAATTTCGTGCATTTCCTTTGGACAGAAGTTAGCAAATACAGAGATTACACCCTTACCGCCAAGTGACATAAACGGAACAGTTTGGTCATCGTTACCTGAATAAATTGAAAAATCATCACTGCAAAGGCTTCTTGTAAGAGAAACCGAGGAAATATCACCGTTAGCTTCCTTAACGCCCACAATATTAACGTGCTTTTCAAGCTCTGCGTATGTCTTTGGAAGCATATTACAACCTGTTCTTGAAGGCACATTGTAAAGGATAATAGGAATATCAACTTCGTCTGCAATGGTTGTAAAGTGCTTAATAAGACCTGTTTGAGATGTTTTATTATAATAAGGTGTAACTGTCAAAAGACCGTCAACACCATATGATTGAGCGGATTTAGACAGATTTACAGCAGTTGCAGTATCATTACTGCCTGTTCCTGCAATAACAGGAATTCTCTTGTTAACCTTTTCTGCAACATATGAAAGCACCTGTTTGTGTTCCTCTACAGAAAGAGTTGCAGCCTCACCTGTTGTACCACAGGCAATGATTGCATCTGTGCCGTTTTCAATTTGAAATTCAAGAAGTCTGCCAAGCTCATTAAAATTAACAGAGCCGTCGCTATTCATAGGTGTAATTAAGGCTACACCTGAACCTGTGAAAATTGGATTACTCATTTTATTAACCTCCAGAAGGTTTAATTATCAATGTATCCCTCTGCACAGAGAAGCTCTGCAAGGAGTACTGCGCCACCGGCTGCGCCACGGAGTGTGTTGTGGCTCATACATACGAACTTCATATCATACTGTGTATCGGGTCTAAGTCTGCCGATAGAAATAGCCATACCATTTTCAAGCATTCTTGCGCTCTTAATCTGTGGCTGATCCGGTTCTGTAAAATAGTGTAGGAACTGCTTTGGAGCACTTGGAAGATCAAGTTCCTGTGCTCTGCCCTTATAGCTCTCCCATTTGCTGATGATTTCTTCCTCTGTTGGCACATCGCCGTCAAAAGAGATAAACACAGCAGCTGTGTGACCATCAGAAACCGGAACTCTGAAACACTGTGAAGTGATGTCTATATCATTTGTATCAACAATAACATCATTTTCAATGTGACCCCAAATTTTCAGCGGCTCTTTTTCTGATTTTTCTTCTTCGCCGCCAATGTATGGGATAAGGTTATCTACCATTTCAGGCCATCTTTCAAATGTTTTACCGGCACCGGAAATTGCCTGATATGTACAAGCAAGCACCTTGTTACAGCCAAGCTCCTTAAGTGGATGAATAGCCGGAACATAAGACTGTAAGGAGCAGTTTGACTTTACTGCTACAAATCCTTTCTTAGTGCCAAGACGTTTTCTCTGTGAAGGAATGATATTAATGTGATCAGCATTGATTTCAGGAATAATCATAGGAACGTCAGGTGTGTGTCTGTGAGCAGAGTTATTGGAAACAACAGGGCATTCAGCCTTTGCATATGCTTCCTCTAATTCTCTGATTTGGTCTTTTGGCATATCAACTGCACAAAAAACAAAGTCAACCTTGGAAGCAACCTCCTCAACATTTGCAGCGTCAAGGATAACCATATCTTCAAGTGCCTTTGGGATAGGAGATGTCATTGCCCATCTGCTCTCCACACATTCTTTATATGTTTTTCCTGCACTTCTTTTGCTTGCAGCAAGTGCAGTAACTGTAAACCAAGGGTGATTTTCAAGCAGTGTTGCAAATCTTTGGCCTACCATACCTGTAGCACCAATAATACCAACGTTATAATTCTTCATTCTTATTTCCTCCAAATTTAAAAAATCAGTTGTGTTTTTCTTCACTTTATTATATTATAGATAGGAAAACACAAATTGACCTATTCTTCTTGTTATTTTATCATTTATAAAGAAGTATGTCAATCAATTTACTTAATAAGATTTACAAGATTAGGAAATTTATATGAAGACAAGTGATTTTTATTACAACTTACCTGAAGAATTAATTGCACAGACACCTGTTGAGCCAAGGGATTCTTCAAGAATGTTAGTTGTGGACAGAAAAAACGATAAAATTGAGCATAAGCATTTCTATGATGTGATTGATTATCTAAATGAAGGTGACACTCTTATTGTGAACGATTCCAGAGTGCTTCCGGCAAGGATTTTCGGTACAAAGGTACCCACAGGTGCCCATGTTGAATTTCTTTTGTTAAAGCAAAAGGAGGACAAGGTTTGGGAAACACTGGTGAAACCCGGCAAAAAGGCTCGCTCAGGAGACTCTTTCTCCTTCGGTAACGGGCTTATGGAGGGAACAATCATAGATGTCCTTGAGGATGGAAACAGAGTAATAGAGTTTAAGTGCGAAAATAATTTTTATGAAACTCTTGATAAAATAGGACAAATGCCTCTTCCCCCTTACATTCACGAAAAATTGCAGGATAAGGAAAGATATCAGACAGTATACAGCAATGAGCTTGGTTCTGCCGCTGCTCCCACAGCAGGACTACATTTTACTGAAGAACTTTTAGATAAAATTAAGGCAAAGGGCGTTAATATTGGATATGTAACACTCCATGTTGGTCTTGGTACCTTCCGACCCGTTAAGGTGGATGATGTAAACAACCATAAAATGCACAGTGAGCATTACCAAGTTCCAAAAGAAACTGCAGAGTTAATTGCACAAACGAAGAAAAACGGAAAAAGAGTAATTGCCGTTGGAACAACCTCCTGCAGGACACTTGAAAGTGTGGCAAAGGAGCATAGAGAGGTTATTCCATGTGACGGATGGACGGATATTTTTATTTATCCCGGCTTTGAATTTAAAGTTCTTGACGGATTGATTACTAACTTTCATCTTCCCGAAAGCACACTGATTATGCTTGTTTCTGCTTTTGCAGGATACGACAGAATTATGAATGTCTACAAAACAGCAGTTGAAGAACGTTACAGATTTTTCTCCTTTGGAGATAGTATGATGATTTTATAAGTAGGTATTAAAATGTTTAATTTAATAAAAGAAGAAGGAAAAGCACGACTTGGTGTATTTGAAACACCACATGGTACATACAAAACACCCTGTTTTATGAACGTTGCAACGGCAGGTGCAATAAAAGGTGGTTTGTCAGCTTTTGATTTAAAGGATATAAAATGTCAGGTAATGCTGTGCAACACCTATCACCTGCACGTAAGAACAGGTGATGAGGTTATTAAGGAGCTTGGAGGTATTCACAGCCTTACAAAGTGGGATGGCCCGATTTTGACAGATTCAGGCGGTTTTCAGGTGTTTTCCCTTGCAAAGCTTAGGAATATAAAAGAAGAGGGCGTGTATTTTTCTTCTCATGTTGATGGAAGAAAAATTTTTATGGGTCCAGAAGAATCAATGCAAATACAATCAAATCTGGGATCCACTATTGCAATGGCTTTTGATGAATGTATAGAAAACCCCTCACCCTACAAGTATGTTGCTGACTCAATAGAAAGAACAACAAGATGGCTGAAAAGATGTAAGGAAGAAATGACAAGGCTTAATTCTCTGCCCGATACAATCAACAAAAAGCAATTGCTTTTTGGTATTAATCAAGGCTCTACATATGAGGATTTAAGAATTAAGCATATGCAGGATATTGCTGAACTTGATTTGGACGGTTATGCAATCGGCGGGCTTGCTGTTGGAGAAACAGCTGAAGAAATGTACAGAATCATTGAATGTGTTGAACCACATATGCCGAAGAGTAAGGTAAGATATCTGATGGGTGTAGGCACTCCTGTTAATATTCTTGAGGCTGTAAACAGAGGTATTGATATGTTTGACTGTGTTATGCCCAGCAGAAACGCACGCCACGGACATCTTTTTACCAAGAGTGGTGTTATCAATATTAATAATCAGAAGTATCAAAAGGATTTA
>JAFLUK010000012.1:0-18727 GCA_022508865.1 Oscillospiraceae bacterium
ATTTCACAATATAAACTGATAAAAAACTATAATATCAGCACAGGTCAACTTGACAGATTGCGAAAAAACGGCAATGTAAGCACCTATACCCTAAATCAATTATGTGAAATACTGGACTGCAAATTAGAAGATATTGCAGAATATAAAAAATAAGCACTTCCGATTTTTTAGGAAGTGCTTTTGTAATATCTTGGTCTTGCCAAGATAAGTGTGTAAAATTTTTTCTCTATATCAAAGTTGAGTTAAGATTGACCCTTTTTATTCCTCTATTACTAGGGGTGTTTTTCAATGATTGGCATACTTTGGATTTTACCGTGTAGTTTTAATCACGGATATTTACCAATTGCTATCCGTCAACGTTATGGTTTTTTCCCCATAGAAAAGGGAATTGTAATTAAAAAATTATAATTCCTTTTCATCGCTATTCAATCCCAATTAATGTTATTATGACTTACTGTTTCTCCGTTTGTGTATTCTTGCCTTGCCTCATTAATTGCCTTTATATCCTCTACACTTGGTATATCATCATGAACAAAACGTTTTACAACTTCATAAAGCAATAATAAATCCTGTTCAGGTAAACAATCAATAAGGTCATTTAATTGTTTCTTTATAAGTGACATGCACTAACCTCCTATTTTTATCGCTGTTTTCATAAATTTATTATATTTCTAATTTTATCATACCAAAAAAATAGTTGCAAGTACTTTTCTTATTTGAACAGATTAGACTAATTAATGCCACAGACAAAACCCCCGCTACTATCCGTAGCGGGGGTTTTAACTAAAATTCAGTATTTTTAAATAAAGTTACTTGCTTTAAAATTACTTGTTTTCAGTTGGTTCTGCAAGGTATGCAAGGTGTGCATACTTATGAGCAGCAAGTTCCTCTGCCTGTGCAAAGAGCTTTTCAGCCTTTTCAGGGTTGCTTCTTGCAAGAGCGTTGTAACGAACTTCGCCCATGATGAAGTCTCTGTAGGACTGTGTTGGAGCCTTGCAATCAAGCATAAATGGATTTTTGCCTTCATCAGCAAGACGTGGGTCATATCTGAAGATGTTCCAGTAGCCTGCGTCAACAGCCTTCTTCTCTTCCATCTGTGCAATACCCATACCACCCTTGATACCGTGGTTGATACATGGAGCATAGCAGATGATAAGTGATGGACCGTTGTAAGCCTCTGCTTCCTTAAATGCCTTTAAGCACTGGTTGTAGTTAGCACCCATAGATACCTGTGCTGTGTATACATAACCATAGCTCATTGCAATAGCAGCAAGGTCCTTCTTCTTTGTTGTCTTACCGCCGGCTGCAAACTGTGCAATAGCACCGATTGGAGAAGCCTTTGAAGCCTGACCGCCTGTGTTGGAGTAAACTTCTGTGTCAAATACAACAATGTTTACGTTCTTGCCGGAAGCAATAACGTGGTCAAGACCGCCAAAGCCGATATCATAAGCCCAGCCGTCACCACCAAAGATCCACATTGATTTCTTTGCAAGTGAGTCTTTTTCTGCAAGAGTCTTGTCAATAACATCCTTGAGCTCGCCATCTGCTGTTGTAGCTTCAAGAGCAGCGATAAGAGCATCAGTTGCAATTCTTGACTCGCCGGAGTTTGTAAGAGTAGCCTTGTAGTCAGCTGCGGCCTTCTTTACAGCCTCGTCAGCTGTAAGCTCGGCAATCTGGTCTACATAACCTTCAAGTCTATCCTGAATAGCCTGCTGGCCAAGAGCCATACCAAGACCAAATTCAGCGTTATCTTCAAAGAGGGAGTTGTGCCATGCAGGACCAAAGCCCTTCTTATTTACTGTATATGGAGTTGCAGGAGCTGAACCACCCCAGATTGATGAACAACCTGTTGCGTTAGCAATGAACATTCTGTCACCAAAGAGCTGTGTTACAAGCTTTGCGTATGGTGTTTCACCACAGCCTGCACAAGCACCGGAGAATTCAAGGAGAGGCTGTTTGAACTGTGCGCTCTTTACTGTTGCGTCTGTTGCAATTTCAGGCTTATCAGAAACTGTAACAGCATAGTCAAATACCTTCTGCATTGGTCTCTGGCTATCGATTGGCTTCATTACAAGTGCCTGGTTGTCAGGCTTCTTGTTACCAAGACAAGACTTTGCGCAAGCGCCGCAGCCTGTACAGTCAAGAGTTGAGATAGCCATTACGAACTTCATACCGTTAGCAGGCTTCATATCAGCAGATGGTGTGTTATCAGGAGCTGCTGCAAGCTCATCCTCTGTCATAACGATTGGACGGATAACTGCGTGAGGACATACCATTGAACAAATGTTACACTGGATACAAGCTGTTGGGTTCCATTCAGGAACGTCAACTGCAATACCTCTCTTTTCGTAAGCGGCAGAGCCCTGTGGTGCTTCACCGTCTACGTAATCCATAAAGGAAGAAACAGGGAGTTTGTTACCCTTGTATGCATTAACAGGGTTAAGAATTCCGTTAACATACTTAACAACTTCTTCTCTGCCCTCTGTTACAACTGTTTCCTGAACTTCGCCGGAACAGTTTGCCCAGTCAGCAGGAACGTCAACCTTTACAAAGCTTTCCATACCCTTGTCAATAGCCATGTGGTTCATATCAACAATAGCCTGACCCTTTTTGCTGTAGGACTTTGTAGCAGCATCTTTCATAAACTGCTTTGCATCTTCAGCAGGAATAATGTCGGCAATCTTAAAGAATGCAGACTGGAGAATTGTGTTGATTCTGTTTCCGAGACCGATTTCCTTACCAAGCTTGATACCGTCAATTGTGTAGAAGTTAATCTTCTTGTCGGCAATCATCTTCTTCATATTTGCAGGAAGTCTTTCTGAAAGCTCTTCACCCTTCCAAGGACAGTTGAGAAGGAACGAACCGCCTTCCTTAAGGTCTTCTACGATTTCATACTTATCAACGTATGCAGGATTGTGACAAGCAACAAAGTCAGCCTGTGAAATATAGTATGTTGACTTGATTGGCTGGTCACCAAAACGAAGGTGAGAAACTGTAAGACCACCGGACTTCTTTGAGTCATATGCAAAGTAGCCCTGTGCATACATATCTGTGTGGTCACCGATAATCTTAATGGAGTTCTTGTTAGCACCAACAGTACCGTCAGCACCAAGACCCCAGAATTTACATGATGTTGTACCCTTAGGTGTTGTGTCAGGCTTTTCTACAACAGGGAGAGAAAGGTTTGTAACGTCATCAACAATACCGATTGTAAATCTTCTCTTTGGTGTTGCAGACTGTGCATTTCTGTAAACAGCTACAATGTCACCAGGTGTTGTATCCTTGGAGCCAAGACCGTAACGACCTGCATAAACAGAAACATTAGCAAATTCAGATGCATTGATTGCAGCAAGAACATCAAGGTAAAGAGGTTCACCGATTGAGCCCGGTTCCTTTGTTCTGTCAAGAACTGATAATGTTTTAACTGTCTTTGGAAGTTCAGAGAGGAGATAGTCAGCAACAAATGGTCTGTAAAGACGAACCTTTAAGAGACCTACCTTTTCTCCTGCAGCATTTAAGTAGTCAACAACTTCCTCTGCAGTATCACAAACAGAACCCATAGCAACAATAACGTGCTCTGCATCCTCTGCACCATAGTAGTTGAATGGCTTGTAGTTAGTGCCAAGCTTTGCATTAACTTTGTTCATATATTCAACAACTACTTCAGGAATTGCATCGTAATACTTGTTACAAGCTTCTCTTGCCTGGAAGAAGATGTCGTCATTCTGTGCAGTACCACGAATGTGTGGGTGTTCAGGGTTAAGTGAACGCTTTCTGTATGCTTCAACAGCATCCCAGTCAAGCATATCGCCAAGGTCATTATAATCCCAATATTCAATCTTCTGAATTTCGTGAGATGTACGGAAGCCATCAAAGAAATGAAGGAAAGGAACTAAACCCTTGATTGTTGAAAGGTGAGCAACAGCTGCAAGGTCCATAACTTCCTGTGGGTTGTTAGAGCAAAGCATTGCATAACCTGTCTGACGACAAGCATATACGTCTGAATGGTCACCAAAGATTGAAAGTGCGTGGCTTGTAAGCGCACGAGCTGAAACGTGAATAACTGATGGTAAAAGTTCACCTGCCATCTTATACATATTAGGAATCATAAGAAGCAGACCCTGTGATGCTGTGTATGTAGTTGTGAAAGCACCTGCTGTAAGTGAGCCGTGAACAGCACCGGCTGCGCCGCCTTCGCTCTGCATCTCTGTTACCTGTACTTCTCTGCCGAAAAGGTTCTTTCTGCCGGCTGTGGCATACTTATCAGTTTCATCAGCCATAACAGAAGAAGGTGTGATTGGATAGATAGCAGCTACGTCTGTAAATGCATAGGAAACATGAGCAGCAGCGCTGTTACCATCCATGGTTTTCATTTTTCTTGCCATTGGAATTTTCCTCCTTAAATGATAAATGCTTAAGTTTTAAAAACAAAAGCAACAATTGGTTAAAAAGATACCCTATGTATCATTATAATACTATCACTTTATCCGTAAATTGTAAAGTAGAAATGCCATTTTAATTTGACAAATTATCGCTTTTTATGTAAACTCTTATTATAGATATAGTCATTTACACTATGAGTATATATTTTATCGGAAGGATTGAAGTATAAATGCCTGATGATGCAGGTGGCAATAAAAAAACCTTGTTGAAAAAAATTTTTGGAAATAAAAGCAAAGCAGAGGAAGAACAAAAGAAAGAGGAAGAAATACTCAGCCTTGTGGAGGAGGGTCACGAAAAGGGCCTTTTCAAAGACGAAACAAAGAACTTTATAGAAAATCTCTTTGACTTTGACGACACCACCGCCTCTGAAATTATGACCCACCGAACAGAAATGACTGCCGTGGAGGATACCGACCCCCTGAGTCAGATTGTCCAGACCGCAATTGAGAGCGGATATTCCCGAATACCCGTATATCACGATGACATTGACAACATTACGGGTATATTATATGTAAAGGATTTGCTGAAATATGTTTGCTCGGATGTGCCGGAGTCATTTAAAATCACCGATATAACAAGGGATGTTATGTGTGTGCCCCGCAGTAAAAATCTCAGCCAGCTTTTTGCCGAAATGACAAAAAAGAAGATTCAGCTTGCCATTGTGGTGGATGAATACGGCGGTACAGAGGGCATTATTACTCTTGAGGATTTGATTGAGGATATTATGGGCAATATTCAGGACGAGTACGACAACGAGGACGAAGAGGGCAAAAAGCTCTCTGAAAACAAGTTTAACGTTGAGGGTACAATGACCCTTGATGATGTAAGCAACCTTATCGGATATGAATTCCCGAAAACGGACTGCGACACCATTGCAGGCTTCATTTTGGAAAAAACGGGACAAATTCCTGCCGAGGGTGACCACCCTGTTGTGATTGAAAACAATTTGAAGCTTACAGTCCTTGAGGTTGAGGACAGAAGAATTGCAAAAATCCTTATTGAAAAGAATGTTAAAAAATAATTTTACAGACTCCAAGCCGGTTGACTTGGAGTTTTTTGTTTTATTATATACAATATATAGTGGTGTGTAATGTCACAATATGTCGTTGTTTTCTCTATGGAATTTTTATAATTCTATATGGGAATTTTTTAAAAGAATAAAAAGTTTACAGGGTAATAACCACAATATATTGTGTGTTTACAACATTGTAACACTAATTATAGTAATTGTCATTTTCTCTTAACAATCTGCCTTTTTGCACAAGAAATTATTTTTAAATTGGTGATTATGACGATTGACTTACCACAATATATGGAATATACTATTAAGGCACATTAAAAAAGGGTATAAATAAACGACACTACAAAAGTGGGTCAAATTTTCAGAACAGGAGCAAACGCTATGTTTAAAGAGATTATCAAAAGAGACGGAAGAAAAGAAGCTTTTGACATTGAAAAAATTACAAATGCCATATTCAAGGCAGCCCAGGCTATTGGCGGTACAAATTACAAAGAAGCAGAGAATTTGGCTGTTAAGGTTTGCGAATATATAGAAAAAGTTGAAAATATTAAAACTCCTACAGTTGAGCACGTTCAGGACACGGTTGAAAAGCTGATGATAGAAAACGGTCACGCAAGAACTGCAAAGGAATTTATCCTTTACAGAGCCGAGAGAACACGTCACCGTGAAATGAACACCCAACTTATGAAGATTTATGAAGACCTTACTTTTAAATCTGCCAAGGACAATGACGTAAAGAGAGAAAACGCCAATATTGACGGCGACACCGCAATGGGCACAATGCTTAAGTACGGCAGTGAGGGCGCAAAGCAGTTCTACAAAATGTACATCCTCAATCCAAAGCATGCAAAGGCCCACGAAAACGGTGATATTCACATTCATGACCTTGACTTCCTCACCCTTACAACAACCTGCTGTCAGATAGATTTACTGAAATTATTTAACGGAGGCTTTTCTACAGGTCACGGCTATTTGAGAGAACCAAACGACATTGCCTCCTATTCCGCACTTGCTTGTATTGCAATTCAAAGTAACCAGAACGACCAGCACGGCGGACAATCCGTACCAAACTTTGACTATGGTATGGCTCCCGGCGTTAAGAAAACATACAAGAAATTATATCGTCAGAATTTAGCAAGAGGAATTGAACTCCTCTGTGACGTTGAGGATATTGAAGAAGCAAACAAGGCTGCAGATGACATTCTTGAAAAAGCAGAAAAAGAAAGTAACGACCGGCCATCATTACAGGCGGGTGAAAAATATGCAGAGGCAGAACTTCCTATTCTCACAGAAATGTTCGGCGAAAAAACAGCAGGCAAAATTCAGCGTTTTGCAAAGAAACACGCAGAAAAGGAAATTGACAGAGCAACCTATCAGGCTATGGAAGCACTTATCCACAACCTTAACACAATGCACTCACGTGCAGGCGCTCAAATTCCTTTCTCTTCCCTTAACTATGGTACCGATACATCTCCTGAAGGCAGACTTGTTATCAAAAACATTCTTCTTGCAGAGGATGCAGGTCTTGGCAACAGCGAAACACCTATTTTCCCAATTCACATTTTTAAGGTTAAGGAAGGCGTAAACTACAATCCAACTGACCCTAACTACGATTTATTTAAACTTGCTATGAAGGTTTCTGCAAAGAGACTCTTCCCTAACTTCAGCTTTATTGACGCACCATACAATCTGCAATACTACAAGGAGGGCCATCCTGAAACAGAGTGTGCATATATGGGTTGCCGTACCAGAGTTATCGGCAATGTTTATGATCCAACAAGAGAAATCACCTACGGCAGAGGTAACCTTTCATTTACATCTGTTAATCTGCCTCGTCTTGCAATTCTTGCAAACAAGAACATAGACTTTTTCTTTGAACAGCTCGACAGAGTGGTTGACCTTGTTACAGAACAGCTCCTTGAAAGATTTGAAATTCAGTGTCAAAAGAGAGTTGTCAACTATCCTTTCCTTATGGGTCAAGGCATCTGGATTGATTCAGAAAAGCTAAATCCTAACGAGGAAGTAAGAGAAGTTCTCAAGCACGGTACACTTACCTGTGGATTTATCGGTCTTGCAGAAACTCTTAAGGCTCTTACAGGCAAGCACCATGGCGAAAGCGCAGAAAGCCAGCGTCTTGGTCTTGAAATTGTTGGCTTTATGAGAAAGAAAATGAACGAAGCTGCAGAGAAATACGGTCTTAACTTCTCTGTTATTGCAACTCCTGCTGAGGGTCTCAGCGGCAGATTTGTAAGAATAGACAGGGAAAAGTTTGGTGTTATTCCTGAGGTTACAGACAGAGAGTACTATACAAATTCTTTCCATGTACCTGTTTACTATAACATTTCAGCCTTTGAAAAAATCAAGCTGGAAGCTCCATACCACAGCCTTACAAACGGCGGTCACATCAGCTATATTGAGCTTGACGGCGACCCAACAGAAAATCTTGATGCATTTGAATCTGTAATCCGTTATATGAAGGAGCAGGGCATTGGCTACGGCTCTATCAATCACCCTGTAGACAGAGATCCTGTTTGCGGCCACACAGGTATTATCGGTGACGTTTGTCCAAAGTGCGGCAGAAAAGAAGGAGAAACAGGTGTTGGCTTTGAAAGAATAAGAAGAATTACAGGCTATCTTGTAGGTACTGTTGACCGCTTTAACAATGCAAAGCGTGCAGAGGTTGAGGACAGAGTTAAGCACAATGTTGTATCGGACTGTGACTGCTGTGCAGAAGTGACCGATGAGGCTATATAATGAACGACAACGACAACACTCTTAACCTTGCGGGTATAATAAAAGAGTCCATTGTTGACGGTCCGGGAATAAGAATGACAATCTTCACCCAGGGCTGTCCCCACCGCTGTGAGGGCTGTCATAATCCTGAAACATGGGATTTTGACAAGGGAAACAAAGGAAATATTGAAAAGATATTTGCCCTTGCAAAAAAGGACCCTCTTTTACAGGGACTTACCTTTTCAGGCGGCGAGCCGTTTTGTCAGGCAAAGCCTTTGGCTAAACTGGCAAGAATGTGCCACCGGCATGGGCTTAACATCTTTTGCTACACAGGCTACACTTTTGAAGAAATTGTTTCATCATTTGACACTCACCCCCAGTGGAAAGAACTGCTGGAGCAGGTGGATTACCTTGTGGACGGTCCCTTTATTTTGGCTGAAAGAAGTTTGATGCTCCATTTCAGAGGAAGCAAAAACCAAAGAATTTTGGACATAAAAAAAAGCCTTGCCATTGGCAAGGCCGTGGAAGCAGAAAATATATAATTTTTCAAGAGTATATAACGGTCTCCCGTTTATATAAAAAAACAAATTCAACTATACAAAGGGCACGGAAATAACCGTGCCTTTTGTATTTTCTATTTTTTTAATAGTAAACCCCACAGACTTTTAAATTAATCTGTGGGGTAATTATTTTTTTATTCTTTTCAGGACAACTTATTAGTCCATAAGGGAAAGTACATTTTGGCTGTACTCTGCTGTGTTATCAAGGTCAACACCTGCAAGGAGCTGTGCCTGACACAGGAGCAGATTACAATATTTCTTTGCCCTTTCCATATCTGTGTCAATGTAACTCATCATAGCCTGAACAACCTGATGTGTAGGGTTGATTTCCAGAACTCTCTGTGCCTTCATTGCACCGTCAGGGTTCATCTGCTGGAAGTATCTTTCCATTTCAAAACTCATACCGCCCTTTGCAGTGAGAACAACAGGGTAGCTCTTTAGCTTTTTACTTACAACAACATCTGCAACCTTGTCGCCCAGTGTATCTTTCATAAAGTTGATGATACCCTCACTGTTGTCCTTTTCTTCCTTTGTTTCTTCCTTGCTGTCTTCCGGCAGACCCAAATCATCGTTGAGAACAGAGCGAAGCTCCTTTTTGTCGTACTGCATAAGTGCCTGCATACAGAACTCGTCAACCTCATCTGTAAGGTAAAGAATATCAAAGTCATTATCCTTGAGGAGCTCCAGCACAGGAAGTCTGTCGATTGTTTCCACACTTTCTCCTGTTGCATAGTAGATGTACTTCTGATTTTCTTTCATCTTTTCAACATACTCTTTGAGAGTAATGTTTTTCTTTTCCTTTGATGAATAGAACAGCAGTAAATCCTGAAGCTCATCCTTGTGTGTGCCGTAGTCTGCCACACAGCCGTACTTTATTTGAATGCCAAATGCAGACCAGAACTTTTCGTAATCTTCAGGGCTTTTCTTCAGCATAGAGGTAAGCTCGTTCTTTATCTTCTTTTCAAGAGTTTTTTCCATTTGCTTAAGAACTCTGTCCTGCTGGAGCATTTCTCTTGAAATATTCAGACTAACATCAGGGGAATCAACAACACCCTTTACAAAGCGGAAGTGTTCGGGGAGCAAATCCTCACAGTTATCCATAATAAGCACGCCTGAAGAATAGAGCTGTAAGCCCTTTTTGTATTCCTTTGTAAAGTAATTGTATGGAGTTTTAGACGGAATAAACAGCATAGCCTTGTAGGTTACAACACCCTCAACAGAAGTTGTAATCACTTTTAAAGGCTGATTATAATCCATAAATTTTTCCATATAAAACTGATTATATTCCTCATCGGTTACATCTTTCTTTGGCTTTTGCCACAGAGGCACCATAGAGTTGAGAGTTTCTTTCTCAAAATAATCCTCATATTCAGGCTTGTCGCTGTCCTTTGTTTCTTCCTTCATACGAGATTTTTTCATTTCCATTTCTATTGGATAACGGATATAGTCACTGTACTTCTTGATTAACGCAGAAAGTCTGTACTGCTCCAAATACTCATCGTAGGACTCCTCATCTGTGTTGTCCTTCATAATCATAATAATGTCTGTACCAACGGTATCTTTGTCACATTCTGTAATTGTGTATCCGTCAGCGCCAGTGGAATTCCACTTGTATGCAGTGTCGCAACCGTATTTCTTTGTAATAACGGTAATATCCTTTGCTACCATAAATGCAGAGTAAAAGCCAACACCAAACTGACCTATAATATCTATATCCTCTTTACTGTCCTTTTCCATTTCCTGCTTAAATTTATATGAGCCGGAAGAGGCAATCACACCAAGGTTATTTTCCAAATCTTCCTTATCCATACCAATACCGTTGTCGGACACTGTAAGAGTACGTGTGTCCTCATTTGCAGAAATTTCAATTTTAAAATCATTTCTGCTCATTCCCACTTTTTCATCAGTAAGACTTTTGAAACACAGCTTGTCAATAGCATCACTGGCATTTGAAATTATCTCTCTTAAAAAAATATCTTTGTTTGTGTAAATTGAGTTAATCATCAAGTCAAGGAGTCGCTTTGATTCTGACTTAAATTGTTTTTTAGCCATCCTTATCATTTCCTTTTGTTGTAAATTTTAGCACTCTGTGTATAAGAGTGCTAACGCTATAAAATAATATACAACTATAGTTAAATAAAGTCAAGTATTATAGGAAAAAATTTTCTCAATATCTGTTAAATCTCTGCAAAGAGCAAAGAGTTTTTGTTCTAAATTTTTAGGACAAGGGGTTAAGTCGGGAACAAATACAGTTTTGCAATTTGCCCTTATTGCCGACACGGCTCCGTTCGGGGAGTCCTCCACCGCAATACATTCCTGTGGTGTTAAACCAAGACTTTTTGCAGCCAGCAAATATATATCAGGGTCGGGCTTTGAGTTTTTCACCATAGTTCCGCAAACAACAGCATCAAAGTAGGTAAACAATCCTGCAAGTGTCAAATGTTCCTTTGCTCTTTCAAAGGGTGACGAGGTGGCAAGGGCAATTTTTATTCCTCTATTTTTCAGAAAGGGAAGAATAGTATCTGCCCCTGTTTTTATTTCAACCCCGTTATTTTTTATATAATTATCCATAAGTTCAATTCTTTTGTTTTTTACAGCTTGGTAATCAAGTGAGTTACCGAAAAAGGATTTTAACTTTTCCTCTGCTTTTTTACCTGTAAGGGAACGTATTTCAAGAATGTGATTTTCCTTTGCGTTATAGCCGTAGCTATGCAGTGCTTCAAGCCAAAAACGCTGGTACAGAATTTCAGAATTCAACAAAACACCGTCCATATCAAAGATTGCACCCTTAATTAAATTGTTATTCATTATTGCCCTCTCTTTGTTTGCCCTTTTTTGTCTGCATATTCACAAATAAAATTCCTGCCGAAATAAGGGTGACAGACAAAAGGTTAGTTGTTGTGAAAATTGCTTCACCCAGCAAAACTCCGCTCCACACCGTGCCAAACACGGGTATAAGCAGGTTAAAAATCAATATTCGTGAAACAGGGTTATGCTTTAGCAAAGCTGTCCATATTGTAAAAGAAACTGCGGAAACCACCCCAAGATATATGAGAAAAAGATATAGAGTAAAGCTTGTAAAATCAAGGCGACCGCCAAATGCCAGTCCCACAAGAATTAATCCCAAACCACCAAACAAAAGATGATATGCCGATATTGCTGTAGCATTTCTGCCGGTAGTAATCTTTTTACAGTATATACTGCCGGCTGTTGCGGCAACGGTACTGAGGATAACCATACCCTCACCCATAAAAGAAAAGCTTCCCTCTGCAATGCCCCCAAGGTTAATTATAATCACCCCTGCAAACCCAAGAATACAGCCCGATATTTTTTTGAAATTCAATCTATCCTTTTTAAAGAATAGGGGCGCAGTAAGCACCACAAGAAAGGAACCAAGTGCTGTTATAACAGAGGTTTTTGTGCCTGTTGTGTTGGAAAGTCCTATGTAGGAGCACAAATATTGCAGAAAAATCTGCAAAAAACCAAGCATACCCATAGGGAGCAAATCTCTTTTCTTGGGAAAAATAAAACCTTTTTCAATAAAAACACCGGCAATCAGCACCAATACGCCTGCAATAAAAAATCTGTTTCCTGCAAAGAGGATTTTACTTCCGTAGTCAGCCTTTGCTATGGAGAAAATGATGTAGCACTTCTTTATCACAGGAAATGCAGTGCCCCACAGAGCAACACAAAGAAGTGCCGACAATATTGATATTACTTTGTTTTTAAAAAATTTTTCTGTGTCCATATCTTTGAGTATCTTCGCCCGCATCTGCGTGCTTGTATTAGGAGCGATATTTCATCCTGGTTTCTATAATGTCAACCGCTTCCATAACCTTGTTATATTTTAAATACTTAATTTTGTAATGCTTTGTTTTGTTTGAATATATATAAATTTTTATATGTGCCGTTTTATACAGCCTTTGCCATGGGCTTTGATACACCTTTACATACTGTATTCTGTCATAGGGGATATATGTTCTTGTGATATTCAGCTTGTCGAAATAGTCAATCCGCACCGCTCTGTCACAGATAGTTATGGAGCTTTTACTGTAACTATACATTCTGAAAAACAACCAATATATAAAAATCAGCAAGGTAACAATCAGAGGTATCCTTACAATTTCTCCAAAGTATCCAAAATATTCTAAAACCGCCATAGTTCCTATGGTTCCCAATATGGAATAAAAAGGAAACCAAAGATAAGCCATAAACTCCGTTTTCTTTGGCTTGATTTTATAATTTTCCTTTTTAGGCAGGGTTGTAATTTCGCCTAGGATTTGGTTAATCTTTTCTTCTCTGTCAGCAGGGATAAGAAGGCTTTTGTCACCTTTTTGCACACCTCCGCCTATTGTTTGTATAAACACACTTTTTAGATTAAGCACCAGCATAAGTATGCTCTGTCTGATTTGTATTGCATTGATTTTTTCTTTGGTGGTGATAAACTCGCTTCTGTTGAGAAATCCTCTTTTTATATTGATAACACTTCCGCTGATTTCTGCTTTGAAAAAAGAATATCTGATTAGCTGGGCAAAATATGCAATACCCCAACAAACTATCAGTATTGCCGCAAGACCTGAAAAAGCAGGAGGTACACCTATTTTTACAATATAGTTTACTAAATCCATACTTTTCAGAAAGTACTCCCTGAGATAAACACTGAGAATATTAGATGTATTATAGAGCAGCGGCGCAAGAATAAGCAGTCCTGTAAGGGCGTTGCTCCATGTTGCCGCCATAAGAATAATTTTTAAAAATCCGCCGTGATATTTAATTTCGTTTTCATTCTTTTCAAATATACTTTCGGTAAGGGCAACTGCATTTCTCTTTCTCAAGAATATTGCATAGTCACCATTGGCTGTGTAGTTCCCCGGTGTGTTAATAATATATCTCCTTGCGCCGCCCATCAGACGAGGTACAAAATTCTTTTGAATATATACGGACTGTATGCAATCATAGGGAATGTCGGCACGCTTTTTGAAGAACACACCTTTTTTTGCGTATACGCTGTTTTCCTTTTCCATATATAAAATACTTTTGTATTCCATTGTAATGGCGGTAAACAGCATAATAACACAAATAATAGAAAGACCGTAGTTTGTTATAATTGCTGCTATGGAAGTAGGATTGAACAACAAGTTTTGCAGTAAAGGCAACACAAGAAGAGGGATAAAGTGAGAGCTGTAATTAAGCCATGTATAGAAATGGGCTTTTTTGTAAAGATTGCGTCTTTGCTTTTTCATTCTTATCCCCTCCTTTTCTTGAATTTTTCCTTAACCGACAAATACAGAATTTATTCCTTATAAGCCCTAAATTGATATCCCATATCAGAGTCAATTTGGCTTACATACACTGTGGCGCCTGCGGTATGAAAGGCAACAGTATACACCTTAAACAGCCTTTGCACAGGTGTTTGCAATAACTCAACATACTGTATTTTTTTTGCAAGTATATTCATTCTTTTTCTCATTAATACACCCTTGGTAATGGTAAGACCGTCTTTTCTTACCTCAAGGCTGTTTACATAGTATACATAGGGAACGGCAACTAATACCGTAAAGAGAAAAGTCACTACATTTACTCCCATAACCATCATAGCTATAAAGGGAAAGAATATATATATACCGCCACAGACAAGAGATGTTAAAACAAAGGCAATAGTCGCCCTTGTTCTCCAAACCTTTTTAGCATTTTTTGATAATTTCTGTACCATATGATTATTATCTCCCATTGGTATAAGTTGAGTACACATCTATTATATAAAAAATCAAATCACTTGACAAGGAGTAATGAATAAAGTAAAATAATATATTGCAAAAAATGATGAGAATGAGTATAGAAAGAAGGATAAGGAATGTTATTAACAGGCGCAGATATTATTTGTGAATGTTTACTTGAGCAGGGCGTGGACACTGTCTTTGGTTATCCGGGCGGTGCGGCTCTCAATACATACGACGCTCTATATAAATACCGTGACAAAATCAACCATATTCTCACTGCTCACGAACAGGGTGCGGCTCACGCAGCCGACGTCTATGCCAGAGCAACAGGCAAGGTTGGTGTTGTTTTTTCAACTTCAGGCCCCGGAGCTACAAATCTGGTAACAGGAATTGCTACTGCAAATATTGACTCTATTCCCATGGTTGCAATTTGCGGTAATGTTCAAAGGGAACTCCTTGGCAGAGACGCCTTTCAGGAAGTTAACATTTCAGAGGTTGTAAAGCCTATTACAAAGGCAAGCTTTCTTGTAATGGAAATGGAGGATTTAGCTCCTACAATTCGCAAGGCATTCGAAATTGCACAGAGTGGCAGAAAAGGACCTGTTCTCATTGATATTCCAAAGGATTTAACAGCAATGAGTTGTGAATACACTCCTGTAGAAAAAAAACAAATCGTGAATGATTTTTCTGTTAAAGACAGCATAATTGCAGAGGCACAACAGCTTATTAAAGAGGCAAAACGTCCTATGATTTATGCAGGAGGCGGTATTATCGCAGCAAATGCAAGTGAAGAATTTATCCGCTTTGCAGAAACAATCGATGCTCCTGTTTGTTGTTCTCTTATGGCACTTGGCTGTATGCCTTGTGATCACCCTCTGTATGTTGGTAACCTTGGTATGCACGGCGGATACGAAACAGGTATGGCTACAGATAACGCAGACCTTATTATTGCTTGCGGTGCAAGATTCTCCGACCGAGTTGCAGGTGACAGAGAAAAATTTGGTCAGCAGGCAAAGATTATTCATATGGATATTGACAGTAACGAAATCCACAAAAATGTTCAGGTTGACAACTGGCTTGTAGGTGACCTTAAGGACACACTGGCAAGATTGCAGCAAGGCCTTGAAAAGAAAGATAACAAAAGCTGGATTGAGGAAATTCAGTGCTGGAAAAAGAAGGTAACAATAAGCCACATTAACAGCGACGGTTACTGCCATCCTTATCAGGTGCTTGACGCAATAAACACTATTAAATCAAAAGAAGATATTATTGCAACAGACGTTGGACAACATCAGATGTGGGTTGCCCAGAGAAGTGATTTTTATGAGCCGAGAACACTGCTGACATCAGGCGGAATGGGCACAATGGGCTTTGGTCTTGGTGCGGCTATCGGCGCAAACACTGCATTTATGGGAGAAAAAAGAGTTTTCCTTATAACAGGCGACGGCTCTTTCCATATGAATATCAATGAGCTTGTAACACTTAAGTCCTACAATGTGCCTGTTGTTGTGGTTGTTATGAACAACACAGTGCTTGGTATGGTGCGTCAGTGGCAAAAGCTTTTCTATAACTGCCATTTCTCTCAAACCGACCCCCACAGAGCAACTGACTTTGTAGAGGTTGCCAAGGGCTACGGACTTAAGGGAATGAGAATTGAAAAACCCGAGGAAATCGAAAGAGTGCTTAAAAAGGCTTACGAAATGAACGAGCCTGTTGTTGTGGACTGTGTAATCAGCCCTGACGAAAATGTACTTCCTATGATACCACCGGGAAAAACAGTTAACGAGATAGTTACTTCTATGGACTGATAATCTTATCTTTTGCCTAAAAATTGGTATTATGTGCCGCCATTACATTACAGTATTGGCGGTATTTTATTTTGGAAATATAAAATCACCCGACTGTTCTCACAATCGGGTGATTTTTTTGCTCTATTTTCTTTTTTATCCGTTTAGCTGATTTTGCTTCCTGCGGGGATTTCGCTGTCAACAAAAATAACATTAACATCTTCTCCGTGACTTGCGGCAAGTATCATTCCCTGACTTTCAACACCGCACAGCTTTGCAGGCTTAAGGTTTGCAACAAGGATAATTTTCTTTCCAACCAGCTCATCAGGTGTGTAGTACTGTGAAATTCCGGAAGCAACTGTTCTGTCCTTTTCTCCGTCAAAAATTGTCAGCTTAAGGAGCTTTTTAGATTTCTTTACAGGCTCACATTCTTTTATTTCTGCAACTCTCAACTCAACCTTACAAAAATCCTCAATACCAATCTGAGCAAGACCCTCAATCTTTACAGCCTCTTCCTTTTTGTTATTCTCTTCTTCGGCCTTTGCAGCAACTTCCTGCTTTGCATAAATTTCTTCAAGAAGTTTTTCTGTGTCAAGACGTGAGAACAGAGGAACTGCTTTATTTACCTTTGTACCTGATTTAATACCGCCGAATACATTCAGCTTGCTGTAATCTTTGTTGTCACAGTTCAACTGCTCCATAATTTTGTCTGAAGTTTCAGGCATAAAAGGAGATATCAGAACAGCAACATATCTTATACCCTCCAGAAGATTATAAAGAACTGTACCAAGTCTTCCCTTCTTTTCCTCGTCTTTAGCCAGTGCCCAAGGCATAGTTTCGTCAATATATTTATTGCACCTCTTTGCAAGGGAAAGGATTGCATCAAGTGTATCTGCAACTTTATACTTATTAATAAGCTCATCAACCTTTTTAACAGTATCCGTACAGGCAGATTTCAATGCAAAGTCAACAAAATCCTCTGTGTCAGGCTCCTGAATTACGCCGTCAAAGTACTTATTGGTCATTGCAATTGTACGATTTACAAGGTTACCGATTGTATTTGCAAGGTCAGAGTTGTATCTTTCAAATACAGTTTCATATGTGATAGAACCGTCGGAGGTGTATGGCATTTCTGAAAGCAGATAGTATCTCACCGCATCAACACCAATAAGTTTTACCAAATCATCAGCATAGATAACATTGCCTCTTGATTTGCTCATTTTATCCTGTCCGAAAAGAAGCCAAGGGTGACCAAACACCTGCTTCGGCAATGGCTCGCCCAAAGCCATCAGCATAATCGGCCAATAGATTGTGTGGAAACGGAGAATATCCTTTCCGATAATATGCACATCTGCAGGCCAGTATTTTCTGTATTTATCGCTGTTCTCTCCGCAATTATACCCGAGAGCAGTGATATAGTTTGAAAGTGCGTCAATCCAGACATAAACAACGTGCTTATCGTCAAAATCAACAGGAATACCCCACTTAAAGGAAGTACGGCTGACACACAAATCCTGTAAGCCGGGCTTAATAAAGTTGTTTAGCATTTCCTTCTTTCTGCCTTCGGGGTAGATAAAGTCAGGATTGCCTTCAATAAAGTCCTCCAGCTGTTTCTGATAATTAGACAGCTTCAGGAAGTATGCTTCCTCTTTAGCCTTCTTAACCTCTCTGCCGCAATCAGGGCATTTGCCGTCAACAAGCTGGCTTTCTGTCCAGAAGCTTTCGCAAGGTGTACAATATAGTCCCTCGTATTCACCTTTGTAAATATCTCCCTGTTGATACAATTTTTTGAAAATCTTTTGTACTGTCTTTTCGTGATAATCGTCGGTAGTTCTTATAAAGTGATCATAGGTTGTGTTAAGCAGGTCGCAAATATCCTTGATTTCTCCTGCAACCTTGTCAACATATTCCTTGGGAGTAACCCCTGCCTCTTTAGCATACTCCTCAATTTTTTGTCCGTGCTCGTCAGTACCTGTGCAGAAAAATACATCATAGCCCTGCATTCGCTTGTATCTCGCAATTGCATCGGTCAGAACAATCTCATAGCTGTTGCCGATATGTGGTTTTCTAGAGGTATAGGCAATGGCAGTTGTAATATAAAATTTTTCACCATCGCATTTTTTACACATAATACTCACTCCTTATTTATTTTGGATTTAATTGATATTTCCAATAAAATTCACTATAAATTTTATTATATCAAAGTAATGGGTAAAAATCAAATTTTTCTTGTACATTTAATAATATTCTTAATATTAATCACCGACAAAATATTACAAAATAAAACCCTTGACAAAAAACGAAAAAATTGCTATACTATATTTACGCCAAAGAAATTGGCGTGTTTTTATGAATATCGCAGGGTAGAGCAGTTTGGTAGCTCGTCGGGCTCATAACCCGGAGGTCGTCGGTTCAAATCCGGCCCCTGCATCCATCAATCCTCATTCTTTAGAATGGGGATTT
>JAFLUK010000012.1:18827-20222 GCA_022508865.1 Oscillospiraceae bacterium
CTTAATTTTTAATCTATAATGGGCATTGAGGTGGAGCTGTCGGCAATGCAAACCCAGGAATTTCCCGGATTAACTTTTAGAGCTTTGCCGTTTTTATCGGTAAACTCAAAGCCGTTATTAGAGTCGCCCTTGCTCCAATTTATTTCGGCATATGTGCCATTTACAAAGTAATATCCCCTACCGGATGAAAGTGCAACATTTCTATGGTAACCGTCAGGATAATTCTGAATGGTTGTAAGAAGAACAAATACATTTTTTACTTTGGTAGATTTTCCTGTGTTATAATCTTTGCGTTCCTCATCATTGAAATATCTAACATATCTTTTTGATGATTTGTCATATTTAAATGTTGTATTATAGGAATATGAGAAAGGCACTGTAACCTTTTCTGCTTTGTTTTTCAGCTTAACAGGTTTATTGGCAGGGGCAAATTTCTGCCAAGTCTTTGCCTTTGTTGCGGTTGTTTTTATTCCTGCTGATTTTATGCTGTTCCACACCTTGTCGGGATATACGTAAAGGGTGTGTTCATAGTCAAGACCGTTGGAAATTCTTGCAGCTCCGTTGTTTGTGTCTACCTGAATACTGTCCACTATATTAAGATGGGGCTGTGCATATCTTGTATCTATTCCATGGTATGCATATATTGCATTATGTCCTGCTGCAATATCAATATAGACATATCGCGAAGAACGAATTGAGCCTATCTGTTTAACTGATTTGAAATCCTGAAAAACAGCCACCAGCCGTGTTATTCCGCCTTCTACCTCAGTTTCGTAAACTATATCTGCCTTGTTAACACCTGTCTGAATATCCTGTGCAATGGACAGATTGTTTACCATTATAGCCACAGGACGCTGCTGACTTACCTTTTTACTAAACCCGTCCTCACCTGTAAGAGGATTTGTATATGTTACCTTCTTGGGCTGTGTAGTCGGCTCTGTAGCTGCGGTAGTTGCTGTATTTTCGCCTGTTCCTTTATTTTCCTTATTATCCCTGCAGCCTGCAAAGGCAAATATGCCTATGCAAAGCATTAAGCATAAAAACTTTTTAATCATTTTTATTCCCCACCATATAATAATTATAAATTCAGTATACATTTGCATATACTGACAATATTATACATTATTTCTTATTATTTTTCAATTGTTCCTTTATTGAACTTGGTTTTTAAATTTAGTTTTCTATTTAAAGTATTAATAATTTTTTAAAAATTATTGATAAGTTATTATAATACTAAAGGAAACATAAGGTAACAGTTAAATATGAACCAACCATAAAAGGCAGCGGTTAAGCTGCCTTTCTATTATTTTCTCCTCTTACGATATATGTATTTAATTTTATTCTTCATTTGTGTATTGATTGCGACCAATATAAAGTGTGTCCTTTGACACTTGC
>JAFLUK010000120.1 GCA_022508865.1 Oscillospiraceae bacterium
CATAGAGGAAAAGGATTTGGACCTTATTTACCGCCTGTATAAACATTTTGCTGTTTATGAAAGGTTAGAGGATTACCACACCGCTTCCTCTAAGGAAATTTATAAAATGGTGTTTGAAGAAAAGCTTCTCCATATTCTAAAAGCTGAAATTGATGGTGAAATTGTAGGTTTTTGCACATACTATTTTCAGATTGCAACCTTTCCGATGAAAAAGGTAATGTATGTGGAGGATATCTATATTCGAAGTGCATTCCGTGGACAAGGTATCGGCACAAAGCTTTTTGATGCCTGCGAAAAGGTTGCAAAGGTTCACGACTGCTGCAAGCTTAAGTGGGAGTGTCTTGAATGGAACAAGGAAGCACAACACTTCTACAAACATATAATCGGCGGAAAAAAGGTGACAAAGTGGAGAACTTATACAAAGGATTTGTTATCCGATCCTGAAGATAATTCCCGAAATAATAGTGTTGACGCCTCTGTTAACAAAGGTGTTGCAGAAAAAACAGAGCCGTCAGAGTAATATTTTCTAAAGACAGAAAACAGGTGATTGAATGCGTGCACTCATAACAGGTTCAAGCTCGGGTATGGGCAGAGAAATGGCAAAATACCTTGCTTCAATGGGCTGGGATTTAATTTTGGTAGCCAGACGCCGAGAACGGCTTATGGAACTGAAAGAAAGTCTGCCAAAGGAAATTGATATAAAAATAATTACTCTTGACCTTTCTTATCCGGAGTGTGCAAAATCCCTATATGAGCATATGAAGTTTGAGGACATAGATATGCTTATCAATAATGCAGGCTTTGGACTTTTTGGAGAATTTGCAGACACCGATTTGGATAAAGAACTGCAAATGATAAACACAAATATTACAGCTGTGCATATTCTTACCAAGCTGTTTTTGCAAAAATTTGTTGAAGAGGACAAGGGAAGAATTCTCAATGTTGCATCTTCAGCAGGATTTCTGGCAGGACCTCTGCTCAGCTCATATTATGCGTCAAAGAATTATGTTGTAAGATTGACAGAGGCAATATACGAGGAGCTTCGCAGAAATAACTCTAATGTTAAAATCAGCTGCTTTTGCCCCGGCCCCGTTAATACAGAATTTAATCAGGTTGCAGGAGTTCGTTTTGCAATTGACGCTATTGGTGAAGTTGAGGCTGCTCATTACGCTATAGACAGGGCTTTCAAAAACAAGCTGATAATTATTCCTACCGCAAGTATGAAGGTAGTGCATTTCTTTTCAAGATTTGTTCCGGAGAAATTGCTTACCAGAATAAATTATAATGTTCAGAGGAAAAAGGATAATTAGCTTAAAAATTCAAAGGGTATGTAAAAATGAAGAATAAATGCGGAAATAAAAGCAACAAAAACAATCAATTTATTTCCATTGCGCTTATTATAGCCGCAATCATTATGGTTATAATTACTATTGTTGTTTGTGCAAACAGTGGTGATAATATACCACCGCAGGACAATAAAAAATCAGCCGCAGTAAGTGATAGTAAAAGTAAAAAAACAAAGGAAAGCGACTCTGTTTCAACATTCAAAATGTCAATGGCAGGTGACTATATTATTTACAGTACAATCTGGAAAGGTGCAAACGAAGCCGCAGGCGGCGAGGGTTATGACTTCTCGGGTATGGTAAGTAATCTGAAAAACTACACCAAGGATTGTGATGTAAATTATTATAATCAGGAAACTATTCTTGGCGGTACTGAAATGGGACTTTCCGATTATCCTCTGTTTATCAGCCCACAGGAGGCAGGAGATGCAATGGTTGATTTGGGTTATAACCTTGTTTCTACAGCCACAAACCATTCTCTTGACGGAGGAGAGGAAGGTATTCTCAAATCTTACGATTATTGGAGTAAGCAAAACGGTGTGTTTATGGCAGGAACTTATGATAGTCAGGAGCACCATGACGAAGCCAGAATACTTGAATGTAACAACATAAAATATACTATGCTTAACTATACTTACGATACAAACGGTATTCCTGTTCCCGAGGGCAAAGAATATCTTATAAATGTATGGCCCTCAGATTTGACAATTAATGACCCTGCAAAAGATACAAAATATCAGGAATACAAAAAGCAGGTGAAAAAGGATATAGATGCTGTTAGAGATAAGGTTGATTTCCTTATTGTTGCAATGCATGCAGGTGTTGAATATATGCCTGACGAGTCGGAATATCAGGACGATATGGCGCAGTTTCTTGCAGATAACGGTGTAAACCTGATTATAGGTACACATCCCCATGTTATTGAACCGGCAGAGTATATTGGCGATACCCTCTGTTACTATTCAATGGGCAACCTTCTTTGTTCGCAGTATCAGGATGAAAATTATAACAAGGTTACAAGCATTCTTGCTACTATGACAGTTAAGAAAACAGTAAAGAACGGCGAAACCAAAATTACCTTTGAGGACCTTAACAATGAGCTTCTGTACTGCTATTTTGACCAAAACACATGGAGAGGACACAAAGTAATACCCTTCAGCAGCAGTGAAATCAAAGACTATATGCCGGAATACAAGGATGTTTACAACACCTATAAAGATATATTCACAAAGAAGGACAAAAGGATTACACTTACACCTTGCGCAAAATAAATTAACAGAATCAAAGAACAGCGTATACACAAATTGGTATATGCTGTTCTTTTCTTTTGTGTTGTATAATAATCAATGTGCAATTCATAATAATATTGGTGATATTATGAATACAAATTCAGTGTGGGAAAAGTCAACAGAAATTCCCAAACATAAAACCTTAACAAAGGATATTAAAGCAGATGTTTGTGTAATCGGCGGTGGTATGGCAGGTTTGCTGATAGCCTATAAATTGCAGGAAAAGGGCTTTGATACTGTAGTTCTGGAGGCGAAAAGAATAGGGAGGGGACAAACCAAAAACACAACTGCAAAAATTACCGCCCAGCATGGGCTGAAATACACAAATTTAGTTAACCACTTTGGAGAAACTAAGGCAGAGCAGTATGCAAAGGCTAATTTATTTGCGATTGATGAATACGAAAAAATAATAAAAATGAATAATATTGATTGCGATTTCTGTCGGTTACCCTCTTATCTTTATTCCCTGGAAGAAAATAATAATCTCATAGAGGAATATGAAAATGCAAGCAAACTGGGAATAGATTGCTATTTAACAGATAAAACAGGATTGCCGTTTAAGGTAAGGCAGGCACTTGTATTTACAAGACAGGCACAGTTTAATCCCCTGAATTTCTTAAAGGTAATTGCAGAAAAGCTTAATATTTTTGAAAATTCTATGGTAATTGATGTGAACAAAAATGTAGTTAAAACAGAAAAGGCTTGTGTAGAAGCCAAGCATATTGTATTTGCAACTCACTATCCCATTGTGAACACAAGGGGAATGTATTTTGCAAGAATGCATCAGTCCAGAGCTTATGGCATTGCAGTAGAGGGTGGTAAGTCACTGGAGGGCATTTACTATTCAGAGGATGAGGGAGGACTATCCCTTCGAAATTACAAGAATTATACTATCATAGTGGGTGAGGGTCACATAACAGGTGACAACAAAAAAGGGGATAAATTCTTCAGACTCCGTCAAAGAATACAACAGATGTTTCCCGAGTCAATAGAAATTGCCCATTGGTCTGCACAGGATACAATGCCTATTGACGGAGTTCCATATATAGGCAAATATTGCATTACAACTCCCGATTGGTATGTGGCTACAGGCTTTGGTAAATGGGGAATGTCCTCATCAATGGTTTCGGCAATGATTATTTCAGATATGATTAGCGGAAAGGATAATCCATATTCTAAAGTTTTTGCACCGGCAAGGTTTAAAAGCTCCTCTGCCGACAACCTTTGTAAAATGGGCGGAAAGGCAATCAAGGGTATTTCCAAAGAGTTTTTCAGTGTTCCCAAGGAAAAATTCGACGATATTAAAAGAGGACAGGCAGGTATAATTCAGTATAATGGAGAAAAGGTTGGAGTGTATAAAGACCACAATGATAATATATATATGGTAGATGTAATGTGCACCCATATGGGCTGTCAGCTTGAATGGAATGGTGACGAAAAGTGCTGGGAGTGTCCATGCCATGGCTCAAGATTTTCCTACATGGGTGAGCTTATTGATAATCCTGCACAAAGGCATCTTAATAATATTTCTGAAAAAGAAAAAATAACGGTGTAATAATTCTTCTGAAATAAATATTTATAATGTTCACAACATATTATGTATTATAAACAAATTTCCTTTGGAGGTGCAAAATGATAAAGCTGAAAAATCTTGTTATAAGCCTGATAATAAGTGTAGGAATTGGTATGCTGTCGGGATTTTTAACAAAGGGAAGTTCAAAGGCTTTTTCGGAAAATTTTAATCAATCTGTACTTACACCACCTGATTGGGTGTTCCCCGTGGTGTGGATAATTCTCTTTACCTTAATGGGGTTTTCAGCTGTGCTTATATATCAGTCGGATTGCAAGGTAAAGCCATATGCCCTTATTGTGTACGGAGTACAACTTGTGGTAAATTTCTTTTGGTCTATATTCTTTTTTATAGGCAATGAATTTGAGATTTCCTTTGGCTGGATTACAATTCTTATTTTGCTTGTAATGGCTATGATTATCCTGTTTTATAATTGCAAGCCATTTGCTGCATATCTGCAAATACCATACCTTATTTGGATTTTGTTTGCATCATATCTGAATTATATTATATGTATACTCAATTAATTCTGTAAATAATATTCT
>JAFLUK010000121.1 GCA_022508865.1 Oscillospiraceae bacterium
CCTGCATTTTTACTGCCCATTTCCTTAATGTTACCGCCCTTTGTAACAATTTTTGTTACTATGATAGCAGTGTTTATAGAGCCGAACAGATATGCAATAATTGCAGAAATCAGAATTGGTATTCCTATTATCAAGTATGTCAAACCTTTTCTCCTCTTTCTCTGATAATAATACGGATTGGAGTTCCCTCAAGACCAAAAGTTTCTCTTATTCTGTTTTCCAGATATCTTTGGTAAGAGAAGTGGAAAAGCTCCTTGTTGTTGCAGAAAAATACAAATGTAGGCGGCTTTACGGAAGCCTGTGTACAGTAGTAAATCTTCAGTCTTTTGCCCTTATCTGTAGGCGGCTGAACTCTTGTTGTTGCAGTATTCAGCAAGTCATTAAGCATTCCTGTACGAATACGCATTGCATTGTTATTTGCCACTGTTGTTATGAGTTCAAAGAGATTTTCTACCCTCTGCCCTGTTTTTGCAGAAATAAAAACATAGGGTGTATAGCTCATAAATGCAAACTCTGTATCAAGAGTTTTTCTGAACTTACTCATTGTGTGGGTATCCTTTTCAATTGCATCCCACTTGTTTACAGCTATGATACAGCCCTTTCCTGCCTCAATGGCCATTCCTGCAACCTTGCTGTCCTGCTCGGTATAGCCAACCTCGGCATCAATCATAATTACACACACGTCACATCTGTCTATAGCCATTTGTGCTCTTATGATACTGTACTTTTCTATGTTGTCGTAAATTCTTGATTTTCTTCTCATACCTGCCGTATCAATAAAATTGAACTTGCCGTATTTATTTTCTACAGCGGTATCAATTGTATCTCTGGTAGTTCCCGCAATGTCGGAAACAATACATCTGTTTTCACCTGTGATATAGTTTATCAGTGAGGATTTACCTACATTTGGCTTACCTATCACTGCAACAGAGATTACCTCATCGTCTTCTTCCTCCGATATCTCATCAGGAAGGTAGTTCATTACCTCGTCAAGCAAATCACCTGTGCCTGTGCCGTGCACAGAGGATACCTGAATTGGCTCGCCAAGACCCAGATTGTAAAATTCATAAAATTCAGCAGGAGGGTCACCGATTCTGTCACACTTGTTAACACAAAGCACAACAGGCTTGCCGCTTTTTTGCAGCATTTGTGCAACCTCTTTATCCGTAGCAACAACGCCGTCACGAACATCTGTTACAAGAACAGTCACATCTGCAGTGTCAATGGCAAGCTCGGCTTGTCTTCTCATTTGCTTTAAAATAATATCGTCTGAATAAGGCTCAATACCGCCTGTATCTATAATACGGATTTTGCGGTTATTCCACTCACATTCGCCGTAAATTCTATCCCTTGTTACGCCGGGGGTATCGTCAACAATAGACAGTCTTTCTCCAATCAGTTTATTAAACAAAGTAGACTTACCTACATTTGGTCTGCCCACAATGGCTACTATTGGTGTTGACACTTCTTCCACCTGCTTTCTTTTTTGTCTTTGTTATATTTCTGTCTTTAAGTATTTATAAAGTTATTATTCTATTACAGAATTAAGAAAATCCTGTCCGTCATTTTTGACGGCAGTCAGCTTAACGCCTAATGCCTTTTCTACATCTTCTGTGGAGGTATCATCAAGGAAAATATCCCCTTCGCTTCTAAGCATGACAGAGGGTATCAAAAGCTCCTGTCCCAAATCTCTGTCTTTTAGCTGATTTATCAAATCCACACCAACCACAAGACCGCTGACATTTATTTCTCCCCCAAAGAAGCGGTTTTCAATCCCTACAACATCAACATCAACATTTGGAAATTTTTCATTTATAAGCTGAACATTTTCTTTAATAAATGGCTGTGCACTTGTGCCGCAGGCAATAGTTTTTTTTCTGATTCTGCTGTCGCCCTGTGTTTCTTCAAGCGCAAACTGAAGTTCATCTTTCAGCAGCGCAACAAGTCCCACACCATTTTCAAGTGCAGAAAAATCCTCATAAAATTCGGCACTTGGCATTTCCGCCTTTGCTTTGATCAAGAACTCATCGGCAGGAAAAACAATTCTTCTTCCGTATTTTTCTTTGCACATATTGCCGTATTCAAGGCAAATATTAAGGGTATCTGCTGCTGTTTCACTATTATAAGGCTCAATTTTGGCAAGTCCTTCTCTGTAACCGGTTAGTCCCACAGGAACAACAGCCACTAAATCCACCTGCATTTCTATAAGGTCAGATAGTGTACTTTTCAGCTCCTCACCATCATTATATCCGGGGCAGGCAACAATTTGACAATTCACAGATAATCCTGCTTCTCTGAATTTTTTCAGTGTATAAAGAGTCTTGCCCGCAAAGCGGTTGTTCATCATTTTGCATCTTAATTCAGGATTAGTGGTATGAACAGACACATTTATAGGACTTATGTGCATATTGATAATTCTGTCTATTTCGTGGTCAGTAAGGTTGGTAAGAGTAATATAATTACCAAAAAGAAAAGAAAGACGGCTGTCATCATCCTTAAAATAAAGGGTATCTCTTAACCCTTTGGGCAATTGATCAATAAAACAAAAAATGCACTTGTTCTTACATGACCTTTGCTCATCCATAAGATAGGTATCAAAAAGCAGACCGATTTCATCATATTCTGCCTTTTTTAAGTGAATATTTCTTTGTTTATTTTCTTTTGTAGAAATAACAAGCTGAATATCTCTATTAAGCTGATAAAAACGATAGTCAAGAACATCTACAATTTCGTGACCGTTAATGCTTACAAGGGTATCTCCTTTGGTTATTCCTGCCTTCTGGGCGTGACTGTTATCCATAATATCATTGATTATTACTGACATAGCCACACCTCCTTTTTATTATACTAAATTTTTTGTCAAAATAAAAGGTAAAAAATTATATTTTATAAATATTTTGAATTATTTTTACATAAAAAAAGACGGAAATTAATCCGCCTGTTTTTTATAAATTATTCAGCTTCTACAGCAATAACCTGTCTGCCGTTATACTGACCACAGTTCTTGCAAACTCTGTGAGGAGTTTTGTATTCGCCGCAGTTTGGGCAAATTGCAAGTGCAGGAGCGTCTAACTTCCAAACATTGGATCTTCTCTTCATTTTTCTAGCGTGTGAATGTTTTCTCTTTGGTACTGCCATTTTAATTTCCTCCTGTATTGTATGTTATTTAAGTAATTCCTTTAGTGCCTCTAGCCGAGGGTCAATTTCTTCATATGAGCAATCACATTCCCCGTGATTCAGATTTTTGCCGCATTTGTAGCAAATACCCTTGCAATCATCCTTGCAAAGGAACTTTACAGGCAAATCCAAAATAATATCCGAGGCAACAAGCTCATCAATATCAAGTGTATAGTCGGGAACTTCAATGTAATCATCATTTTCGCCACCTGCAAGTGAAGAAACAAGTCGGTGTGCGAACCGGTAATTTAATGACCTTGTAGCGTCAACAAAGCATCTGTCGCAAGGACGCTTGTAGGTAAATGATACATCAAAACTAATGTCAACCAGACCTGCACGGTTTTGTGCTTCGCCCTTTACCATAACAGGCGAAACGAATGGATAGTCACCGTTTATGTCTATATCTGACATTGAAAAGGAATATTCAAAATTCTTTTTACTGCCTTCGTTAAGAAAGACATTTTTTAATTCAAGAATCATAAATACACCTTCCCAAATAAACACCGACTAATATTATACATAAAGGGACACTCTTTGTCAATACAATTTTTTCAAGTTTTATGGGATTCCTGTAAGTTTATAATAGAGTTGTTATTACCGGGAACATCCGCAACTCAATAGTAATAACATAATAACTGCAAACACTCCAAATATTGATAAACTAAATTTCTTTAAGATAAAAATCCTCCTAACTATATTTAACTATATTACCAAATTCCCTCTCTGTAAATTTTAAAAGTTCCTCCATAATAATTATAGATATGACCTCTTTTTTTACCCATGCTAATCAGCACTATTAGTTGATATATTAAAAATATAATTCATGAGAGAATAGTGCAAGATAAAAACAAGGTAAAATGTATTTTATCGCTTTTTTGATAGATGATAAAAAATATCCCTTTTATAATTAAAATCACAAGAAAAATACACATAAGTAATAAAAAGCAAGAAATAAAAATAGCCAATAATTCTTTCATATAAAAAACCTCTTTGTATTTAATAATAACATATATTTTATAAGGAACGATTACACCAATAATATCTACAATTATAATATTTTTTAACTTTTTTTCATAATAACACGTCATTAATCTTGTGGTTTAAATGTATATTGGTACAACTATGCTTTCAGCACATCCGAATTATCCCTCAAAATTTTACATATTCGTACGCAATAAAATATGAATCTTGAAAAGAAAATTAAAGTAACCAAACCATAAAAAACAATATCAAATTTCGTAGGGTAATACCTGCTTACTATATCATAAGATACAGGATCAAAAACATAGTTAATAGCATCAAGAAGTACCCAAAATGTATAACCAATATTTAAAAACAACTTAAAAAGCAACAGAAAAAATTGTACAATATAATATTTAATTTTCTGTTTTTTGCTTACAAAATTAAAACTTTGTATTAAATGTGACCACACATTAGAATTAGTTGTAATTTCTAT
>JAFLUK010000122.1 GCA_022508865.1 Oscillospiraceae bacterium
CTTCTTGATATAGGAGTAAGCAGTCATCAGCTTGATACTGATGAAAGAGGCTTCAGCTTTCACAAGGAAGCGCCTCTTGATATGAGAATGAGCCAAAGGGGAAAAACAGCGGCAGAGCTTGTAAACAACCTTGGCTATGAGGAGCTGCGGGATATTATATTCCGCTACGGCGAGGATAAATATGCTCCCTCTATTGCAAAGGGAATAGTTAATGCAAGAGAAAAACAGGAGATTAAAACCACTGTTGAGCTTGCAGAGATTATAAAATCAAGCGTGCCCCAAAGGGTAAGACGTGACGGCCACCCTGCAAGAAAGACCTTTCAGGCTTTGAGGATAGAAGTTAACGGGGAACTTGAACAGTTGGAAAAGGGACTCGACAGTGCATTTGAACTCCTTGCCCCCGGCGGAAGACTTGCAGTGATAACCTTCCATTCATTGGAAGACAGAATTGTAAAGAAAAAGATGGCTTCATGGTGTCAGGGGTGTACCTGCCCAAAGGATTTTCCCGTTTGTGTTTGTGGAAATTCACCAAAGGCAAGGCTTGTAAACCGAAAGCCGATTGAGGCAAAAAGTGACGAACTTGAAAATAATCCCAGAAGCCGCAGCGCTAAATTGAGGATTTGTGAAAAAATTTATGTAAAATGACAATTTTGTATTATTTCGCTGGACAAATGCTACTATATGTAGTAAAATATATCAGAGATGTAAGAATTGTTACAATGCACAATAGATTGTGTTACAAAACAATCTCAAACCTATAGATATAGTGGTTTGTGGTTTAATTACATAAAAGAATTTTGGAACGAAAACAGCTATATATACACAATATGTAGTTAATTGTAATTTTCCTTTAATATATGGATTAAAAGGTGCAAATAAAGCATTTTAACAGGTTTATTTAAATTATAAAAATATTCCCGTATGGTTTTGATAGAGATAGTAATTAAGTGAGATAGTTAGTCGAATTAGGTGAAAGAATGGCGTTTGTTAGCAACAATACTGCATATGACATTTCTTTGTTTGAGTCAGAAGCCCCCGCAAGAGAGCTTCCATACAGAAAGCCGAGAAGAGCTCCCCAAAGAACTGACCGCAAAGGCAGTCCCAAGGGCAAGACCAAAGCAAAGATTGTCGTTGTGCCGCAGAGAAAAATTGAACAAATCAGAAAACGTAAGCACAACCCCTTTAAGTTGGCTGTAGGCTTTGCTTTTTCTGCTGTGATAATTGCGGTGGTTTCTGCCATTATCTGCGGACAAGTTCAGCTTACGGAGCTAAACCAAAAAATTGCAAATGCCAAGGATGACCTTGAGAATATGCAGAGTCAGTATACACAGATGAAGATGAATGTAGACGCCAAGTATACCACTGCAATTGTTGAGGAGTATGCACAGAACAATCTTGGAATGTCAAAGGCAAGCAACAGCCAGAAGGAATTTGTTGACCTTTCCGACGGGGACAAAGCCGAGATAACAGAAAATTCCGAAACCGGTCTTTTCGAAAAAATTGCTGATGCTTTATCTTCTCTCTGGTCATAAGTATGGCGTGTTTGTAATAAGATTATAGAGGGTAACAAGAGTTGAGTTCAGGGCTTGTTTAATAAATAGCGGAATGCACAAAAAACGAGAGATTTTTTTGCAAGACAAGGCATTTTTTTGATGGGATACTAAAGTGTTCCGAGAAAAAATAACGCAATATTGCGGAAAAACAGCCGCTTTTTGGCGTTTTGTCATTTATTAAGCAAGCCCTAATTTGAATTTTAACTCTTTTTCCGTATTTATTGATATGAAAGGAGCAGATTATATGCCTAAGCCTCAAAAAGGTGCAAAACAAAAATTAGGACAGCGAACAGCAATTTTGCTGATAATTATTCTTCTTGTGGGCTTTGGCGCCGTTGTTCTGCGAATTGGCTATTTACAGCTTATTCAGGGCGAAGAACTCAGCCAAAGGGCGGTGGAGCAGCAGCTTCACGATACAGAAATATCTGCCAAAAGAGGTACAATATACGACAGAAACGGCAAGGTGCTTGCACAGAGCGCTTCTGTGTGGAGAGTGGTAATGGCTCCTGCCTACTTTACAGAGGAAGAAGAAAGGGAGTATGTTGCGTCCCGGCTTTCTGATATTCTTGATATGGAGTACAGCGATGTGCTGGAAATGACAAGGCAGAATGTTTACTATGTCAGCGTAAAGAGAAAGATAGAAAGCAAAGTAAGAGATAAAATTATTGAGCTTCAGGACAAAGTTGAAGAAAAATTCAATCTTTCAAATGTTATTCAGCTTCTTGACGATTACAAGAGGTATTATCCATATAATGACCTTGCCTCAAGTGTTATCGGCTTTACAGGCGACGACGAGCAGGGCCTTGAGGGTGTGGAATTCCGGTACAACAAATTTTTGTCGGGAACAAACGGCAGACTTGTTTCTGCAAAAAATTCCAACGGTACGGATATGCCCTTTGAATATGAGCAGAATATAGACGCACAGGACGGCAACAGCCTTGTGCTTACAATTGACGAAACTGTTCAGGCTATTGTAGAAAAATATATGGCACAGAATATTATAGACTTTAATGTTTATAATCGTGGCTGTGCCATAATGATGGACGTTAATTCAGGTGAAATCATTGCAATGGCTACAGTTGGGGGCTATGACCTTAACGACCCTTATACCTTGGTGGACGAAAAGGCAAAGGAAAAAATAGAGGGAATAGTCAACAAGGAAAAAAGACAAAAAGCATACAGCGAGGCGCTGTCGGAGCAGTGGAGAAACAAGGCGATTTCAGATACCTATTACCCCGGCTCTGTATTCAAGATTATTACCTCGTCAATGGGTCTGCAGGAGGGAGTAATTTCCACAGACAACACCTTCTTCTGCCCCGGATATAAAAAGGTGGCAACAGAAACAATCCATTGCCACGAAAGAGACGGTCACGGCACACAGACATTTGAACAGGCAGTTATAAATTCCTGTAACCCTGCCTTTATGGATATTGGTGATAAAGTCGGAGCAGAAAAGTTCTGGCAGTATTATCAGGCATTCGGTTTCTCGGAGATAACAGATATTGACCTGCCCGGTGAAGCGGGGGATATCTTCTTCAGTCAGGACGGCTCAATGAGCATTGTTGACCTGGCGGTTGGCTCCTTTGGACAGAACTTCTCGATTACGCCTATACAGATGATAACAGCCGTGTCTGCCGTTGCAAACGGCGGAAACCTTGTTCAGCCCCATGTTGTTAAGCAAATTCAGGACTCCAAGGGTAATGTTATCAAAAATTTTGATACAACAGTTAAAAGAAAGGTAATATCACAGGAAGTATCGGAAACACTGAATACAATTCTTGCCCACAACTCGGCGCAGGGCGGTGTTAAGTGCGGTTATGTTGCAGGCTACAGAGTTGCCGGCAAAACAGGTACTTCAGAAAAGAAAATTGACATCAACGACGACGGCGAGGAGGACTACATTGCTTCCTTTGTGGGATATGCTCCTGCCGACAATCCAAAGTATGCAATGCTTATCTTCTTTGACTCTCCCATCGGAAACGGCTACTACGGTTCAGTGGTATCTGCTCCTGTGTTCTCCTCAATAATGGAAGAGGTGCTTCCTTATCTTGAGGTAGAAACAGAATATACCGACGAAGAAATGGAAAACATAGATGTTGTTGCAGACGCCTATGTGGGACTTTCCACAACAGAGGCAGAAAATCAGCTGAAGGCAAAGGGTCTTGTTCCTGTGGTTAAAGGTATGGGCGATAAGGTTATTGCACAGGTGCCCGAATCGGGCTCAACTGTTCCCAGCGGAGGTACAGTGGTGCTCTATACCGACAACGATTCTGCAATGGAAACAGTGGAGGTTCCCGATTTAACAGGCTATAGTCTTTGGGAGGTTAACAATGTTGCAGCCGCCTACGGTCTGAATGTTTCTGTTAAGGGGTCGTCTACCTCCGAGGACGCTGTTTCAACTCAACAGAGTCTGCCTGCCGGCTCAAAGGTAAGCGCAGGTACTGTAATCACCGTTACATTTGCGGCACAGACCGGAATTGCAGACTAATTTAATAAGGTGAACAGATGTTAAAGAATGAAATTATAATAAAGGGCAAAAGTCCTGAATTAAAGCTTATAAAAAAGCTTTTGCAAAGGTGTATGGAATCAGAGGTTGTTTTGGAAAACCAAAGGGCTGTTCTGGTGTTGGATAAGGAAATCCATATGTCAGCAGATACAGAAAACCTTGCAGTTCCATACCACAACAAGGCTTACAGCGGTATTGATGTGCTGACATATTCCCAGTCCGACAACAGAGCTGATGTTGCGGCGCTGAATTTGCAGTCACATCAGAGTACAAAGAGTTTTGAACTGCTTTACGGAATAGAGATGGGCAGAATATATATTGACAAAAACAGTGAGTTTGATATGTATTCCGTTATGTGCGTAGCAGCCGCTTTGATTGCAGGCAAAGTGCCTGTAAAAAAAGCAATAGAATTTTTGAACAGCATTTTAAGTTAGGATTTGTTAAACAAGTCCTAGATAAGAACAAAACTACAGAAGTAAAAATGAGGTGGTAAAATGACAGTTGGAGTTTGGTCATTAGTTGCA
>JAFLUK010000123.1 GCA_022508865.1 Oscillospiraceae bacterium
GATATCTTTTATTTCGTATGGTGGGATACCACCTGCGCCAACTGCACCATATCCGGCAATAGTGTTGCTTGAAGTAACCATTGGATAAATACCAAAGTCAGTATCCTTAAGAGAACCCAGCTGACCCTCAAGGAGGATATTTTTACCTTCCTTGCAGGCATCGTGAAGAAATGTGAATGTATCAGCAACATAAGGTGCAAGCGCTTCTTTATATTCCATCAGTTTATCAAAAATTTCATCAACAGAAATTGGTGGTTTGTTATAAAGATTTTTCAGTGTTGCATTTTTTACTTCAAGTGTTCTTGCTATTTTTTCTTTTAAATATTCAGTATCGTCATAAAGTTCATTTAACTGAAAACCGATTTTGCTGTATTTATCAGAATAAAATGGAGCAATACCGCTTTTTGTAGAGCCAAAGGAGTTTTTTCCAAGTCTTTCTTCTTCATAGCAATCAAACAATACGTGATAAGGCATAACAATCTGTACTCTGTCAGAAATCATAATCTTTGGCTCCGGAACTCCTCTATCCTTAAGCTCCTTCATTTCTTTTACAAAGTTTTCTACAGAAAAAGCAACGCCATTACCGATAATATTTGTAACGTTACTGTTGAATACACCTGATGGTAACTGATGAAGTGCAAACTTGCCATAATCATTTACTATTGTGTGTCCTGCATTGGCACCACCCTGAAAACGAACGACAACATCACTGTTCTGCGCAAGTACATCTGTAATTTTGCCCTTTCCTTCGTCACCCCAATTGGCGCCTACTATTGCTTTAACCATTTATGTAACATCCTTTCAAAATGTGATTTGCATAAATATATATTAAAATTTAAACTGTAATTTCAGCTTTTTCATCTTCAATGCTGTCATAAGGAGCAAGTGCAGGATTAACAACTTCGTTAATGAAGTCGGTTGTCTGCTCCGGTGCTCTGCCAACATATTTTGAAGGGTCGAGAAGTGCTTCAAGTTCTTCTAATGTAACACCAAATGAGCTATCACTTGCAATTCTCTGAAGAAGGTCATTTTCTCCACCCTCTTCTTTCACTACTCTGGAAGCAGCCATTGAATGTGTTCTGATTTTTTCATGAAGTTCTTGTCTGTCGCCTCCGCGCTTAACGGCATCCATCATAATATTTTCTGTAGCCATAAACGGAAGTTCTTTTCTAAGTCTTTGTTCAATAACCTTTGGATAAACAACAAGTCCATCTGCTACATTGGCATACAGATTAAGAATACCATCAATGGCAAGGAATGCTTCGGGAACGCTGAGACGCTTATTTGCAGAGTCGTCAAGAGTTCTTTCAAACCACTGTGTTGCAGTTGTAAAGGCGCCGTTAAGAACATCTACCATTACATATCTTGACAGTGAGCCGATTCTCTCTGAACGCATTGGATTTCTCTTATAAGCCATTGCAGAAGAGCCAATCTGATTTTTTTCAAATGGTTCTTCAATTTCTTTAAGATGCTGGAGAAGTCTGATATCGTTGGAGAATTTTGCGGCACTTTGGGCAATTCCTGAAAGCACGTTAAGAACTTGTGTGTCAAGCTTTCTTGAATAGGTTTGTCCTGATACGGCAAAGCAGTCACTGTATCCCATTTTATTTGCAATCTTTTTGTCAATTTCCTTACATTTTTCGTGGTCGCCCTCAAAAAGTTCAAGGAAGCTTGCTTGAGTACCTGTTGTACCCTTACAGCCAAGTAGTTTAGCCTTGCTTAACTGATACTCAACATCCTCTAAATCCATTAACAATTCCTGAATCCAAAGTGTTGCTCTCTTACCAACAGTTGTTGGCTGTGCAGGCTGAAAATGTGTGAAGGCAAGTGTGGGAAGATTTTTATATTTTTCTGCAAAATCAGATAATTCTCTGATTACAGTGATAAGTTTGTTCCTAACAAGCTTAAGACCTTCTGTCATAATGATAACATCTGTGTTGTCACCAACATAGCAGGACGTTGCTCCAAGGTGAATTATACCCTTTGCCTTTGGGCACTGCTGACCGTAAGCATATACGTGGCTCATAACATCGTGGCGAACCAACTTTTCTCTTTCTTCTGCAACCTCATAATTGATGTTGTCGGCGTTTGCTTTCAGTTCATCAATCTGTTCCTGTGTAACAGGAAGTCCAAGCTCCATTTCACTCTCTGCAAGAGCAATCCAAAGTTTTCTCCATGTACGGAACTTCATATCCGGACTGAAAATATATTTCATTTCTTTACTTGCATATCTTGAAGATAATGGTGATTCATAGCAATCTTTGCTCATTATTGTCCTCCTGAAATTTTAATTATTATATTTAGACTTTTTAAAATTCATTCCGCCTCGTTCTTTACCCTCAAGCTGAATATGAGTAATATCAGCAGGATAATTCCCTGTGAAACAGCCTTGACAGAAATTATTCTCATCAGAAAACATCAATTCATTAAGATGCTCTACAGGCAGATAACCAAATGAATCTGCACCGCTGATTTTTCGTATTTCTTCAATAGTATGAGTGCAGGCAATGAGCTCACCTCTTGAAGGAATGTCTGTTCCGTAGTAGCAAGGCCACATAAACGGCGGTGATGATATTCTCATATGTACCTCTGACGCACCCGCTTCCCGGAGCATGGTGACAATTCTGTCTACAGTAGTACCTCTTACAACTGAATCATCAATTACAACAACTCTTTTTCCTTTTATTGAATTAAGGGGATTCAGTTTAATTTTGACGCTTTTCATTCTTTCGCCCTGTGTAGGCTTGATGAATGTTCTGCCAATATAATTATTCTTAACAATACCCTTTTCGTAAGGTATACCTGATTCTTCACTATATCCGATTGCGGCATCTATTCCTGACTCGGGAACACCGATTACAAGGTCAGCCTCTACCGGATGCTCTCTTGCAAGTATTCTACCGGCTTCTTTTCTTGATTCATACACTGAAACGCCGTCAATAATACTGTCACTGCGAGCAAAATATATATATTCAAAAATACAAATAGATTTCTTTTTATTACAGTGGGTTTTGTCACTTCTGATTCCGTTTTCATCAACAATGACAATTTCCCCAGGCTCAACATCTCTTACAAACTCGGCACCGCAGGCATCAAGGGCACATGATTCGCTGGCAAAGCAGTAGGAATTGCCAACCTTGCCTATACACAGAGGCTTGAAGCCGTTAGGGTCTCTTGCAGCAATCAGCTTTCTTGGGCTCATAACGAGAAGACAGTATGCTCCCTTCAAAGTGTTCATAGTGCTATTTACGGCTTCTTCAACGGAATGACACTTTTGCCTTTCTCTTGCAATGAGATATGCTATAGCTTCAGAGTCTATAGTGGTCTGAAAAATAGCACCTCTGCGTTCCAATTTTCTTTTTATTTCTACTGCATTGGTAAGATTGCCGTTGTGAGCAATAGAAAGAGTTCCCTTTTTATAACGCATAACAAGCGGCTGTGAGTTTTCACGCACAGAGCCGCCTGCAGTTGAGTAACGGACGTGGCTAACCGCAATCTGTCCGCTTAACTTATCAAGAATTTTGTTGTTGAATACTTCTGTAACAAGACCCATATCTTTGTGATAATCTATTACACCCCAGTCACTTACGGATATGCCACAACTCTCCTGACCACGATGCTGTAATGCTAAAAGTCCATTATAGCAAGCATAGGCAGGATTGATTGTATCATCTCCGTAAATACCAAAAACACCACATTCTTCGTGTATGCCTTCTGTAGGTAAGTTATCTAAACTAAAACTCAAAGGGGTCACCATCCAAAAATTATTCTGCTAAACCGATTCTCTTCATCATTTCTGCGTATGCTTCTTCAACACCGCCCATATCTCTGCGGAAACGGTCTTTATCAAGTTTTTCGTGTGTATCTAAATCCCAGAAACGACAGGTATCAGGAGAAATTTCATCAGCAAGAACAATTTCACCGTGAAAACGACCAAATTCAAGCTTAAAGTCTACAAGTTCAACATTGCACTGCTTAAAGAACTCAATCATAAGCTGATTAATCTTTAAAGTCATTTCGGAAATTTTATCAATTTCCTCCTGTGTTGCAAGACCCAGAGCAAGAATATGATAGTTATTAACAAGCGGGTCATCAAGTGGGTCGCACTTATAGTCAAATTCTAAAATTGGAGAAGCAAGGTCGGAACCCTCCGGAACACCGTACTTCTTTGAGAAAGAGCCTGCAGCTCTGTTTCTTACGATAACTTCAAGTGGTACAATGTCAACCTTTTTAACAATGGCATCTCTTTCGTTGATTTCTTCAACAAAATGTGTGTTAATACCATTTTCTTCAAGCATCTTAAACATATAGTTACTCATTCTGTTGTTAACTACACCCTTGCCTACGATTGTACCCTTCTTTTTGCCGTTAAATGCAGTTGCATCATCCTTGTAGGATACAATACAGTAATCAGGGTTATCGGTTGCAAATACCTTTTTTGCTTTACCCTCATAGAGCTGTTCTTTTCTTTCCATTATAAACTCCTCCAATTTCTGATAAATTTATATTGTGTATACATTTAAAATACAAAAACACGATATTATTATATAATAAATTTAAAATATAATCAACAAAAATCGCCA
>JAFLUK010000124.1 GCA_022508865.1 Oscillospiraceae bacterium
TACAAAAGCCACAACGGTTTAAATGCTTGAACCGCTGTGGCTTTTTGATCTTATCAATTATTTTTGTCTAAATCCGTAAGGTCATATGGTGTTTGCTGATATACAAAGTAGTTCAGCCAATTTCCAAAAAGCAAAAAGGCTGTGCTTCTCCACTTTTTATCAGGAGTTTTTGTCACATCGTCTTTTGGAAAATAGCTGTATGGGATTTCCGGAACAATTCCTTTTTTTAAATCTCTTTCGTATTCCTGCGCCAAAGTCATTCTGTCATATTCTGCATGACCGAATATAAAAAACTTTCTGCAGGGCTTGTCGGCAACAATGGCTATACCCGCCTTTTCACTTTCTGCAAGAATTTCTATATTGTTGTTTGCCAAAATTTCCTCGGGAACACACTCCGTATACCTTGAATGGGGCATCATAAACACATCGTCAAGTCCCCTTAAAAGAGGATGAAGCTTTTCTTTTATTCTGTGTCGGTAAATTCCGCTGATTTTCTTTGGCAATTCCCTTTTGTTAATACCGTAATAGTGATACATTCCTGCCTGCGCACCCCAACAAATATGAAGTGTTGACCAGACGTTTTTCTTTGCCCAATCCATTATGGTAGTAAGCTCTTCCCAGTAGTCAACGTCCTCAAACTCCATATGCTCTACAGGTGCTCCTGTAATAATCAAGCCGTCGTAACGGTTATTTTTAATTTCGTCAAAGGTTTTGTAAAAAGTATCAAGATGCTGTTGACTAATGTTTTTTGAAGAATGACTCTTCATATGCAGAAGCTCCACATCAACCTGCAAAGAGGTATTACCAAGCAGTCTGATAAGCTGGGTTTCTGTTTCTATCTTTGTGGGCATTATATTCAGTATAACAATTCTGAGGGGTCTAATATCCTGTGATATAGCTCTGTTTTCAGGCATAACGAAAATATTTTCTTCCTCAAGAATTTTTATTGCAGGCAAATTGTTTGCGACCTTAATCGGCATATTTTCCCCCTCCTATCTTTTTCTTAAATTATTATTAATTATTAATACTGCTTGCCCCAGTAAACCATATGCTTGGCAGGCTTACCACAGCATACGCAGGTGTCGCCCAGGTGTTCTTCTTCAAAGGGAATACAGCGGGATTTAACGCCTCCTGTAACGTCCTTTAGCTTTTCCTCACACTGGGAATCACCACACCACATAGCCTTGATAAATCCCGGACTGTTCTTTGCAATGTCACAAAACTCATCATATGTTACGGCAACGTGTGTTTTTTCTTTCATATTGTCAAGCGCTTTCTGATACATACCGTCGTGAACAGCCTGAAGTGCAGCAGCAACCTCTGCTTCAAGGTTATCAAGAGAAACAAAAATCTTCTCTCTGGTATCACGGCGAACAAGAACACACTGGTTATTCTCTATATCTTTAGGACCAAGTTCAAGTCTTACAGGTACACCCTTCATTTCATACTGGGAGAACTTCCAACCCGGTGAATTATCGCTGTCATCAAGCTTAACTCTATAGTCCTTTTTCAGTCTGTCAAACAGCTCTCTTGCCTTGTCAAGTACGCCCTCCTTGTGCTGTGCAATAGGCACAATGGCTACCTGAATAGGAGAAACCTTTGGCGGGAGGACAAGCCCCTCGTCGTCACCGTGAACCATAATAATTGCACCAATCATTCTTGTGGAAACACCCCACGAGGTCTGGTGCGGGTAGTGCTGCTTGTTATCTCTGCCCTGGAAAGTAATATCAAAGCTTCGTGCAAAGCCGTCGCCAAAGTAGTGGGAAGTACCGCCCTGCAAGGCTACACCGTTGTGCATCATTGGCTCAATTGTATATGTTTCTTCTGCACCTGCAAACTTTTCTTTTTCTGTCTTTTTGCCAATCACTGCAGGAATTGCAAGAGTTTCTCTGTAAAAGTCTGTATAAACCTGTAACATTCTCAAGGTTTCTTCTCTTGCTTCTTCCTCTGTTTCGTGCATTGTGTGGCCTTCCTGCCACAGAAATTCACTTGTTCTAAGGAAAGGACGGGTCGTTTTTTCCCATCTTACAACAGAGCACCACTGATTATAAAGCTTTGGTAAATCTCTGTAGGTTTCTATCACCTTACTGTAGTGTTCGCAGAAAAGTGTTTCTGATGTTGGACGAACACAAAGCCTTTCGTGAAGTTCTTCATCTCCTCCAACTGTTACCCAAGCACACTCGGGAGCAAAACCGTCAACGTGATCTTTTTCCTTTTGGAGCAGACTTTCCGGAATAAACATCGGCATATATACATTCTCGTGACCTGTTTCCTTAAATCTTCTGTCAAGGTCATTTTGAATATTCTCCCAGATAGCATAACCGTATGGCCTGATTACCATACAGCCCTTAACACCGCTGTAGTCAATAAGCTCCGCTTTTTTTACAATATCGGTATACCATTTTGCAAAGTCCTCGTCACGACTTGTAATGGCTGAAACAAACTTTTTATTATTTCCCATTATAATAAACTTCCTTTCAGTTTATGTGCATTATGTTTCATTATACAAAATAGGAATAACTTTTTCAAGTATTAATAGAAATATAGCAAAAAAACCTTGTAGGCTTACAATAGATGTTTTATTAAAAAAATAAAGGGTTGGAAAAATCCAACCCTAAAATCTGATGCAAATAATTAAGAATTCTGTTCAATGTATGATACAAGAGCTCCTACTGTCTTGATGTTTTCAACATCTTCATCAGGAACTTCAATTTCGAACTCGTCTTCAATAGACATAAGAAGGTCTACAACGTCAAGTGAATCTGCACCCAGATCATCCTGTAAAGATGTATCCTCGTTGATTGTATCTTCTTCTACATCAAACTGATCAGCTAAAATAGCCTTTACCTTTTCTAATACCATAATAATTATCCTCCTGTTTTTAATAAACAAATTTATCGTCAGCTTTTGTGGACAAATCACCTTATATTTGGTAAAATAGTCCATAGCCGTTACAATTATACTATAAGCAAATTGTAACTTTGTCAATATTTATTTCAAATTTTTTATATTTTATTATTTTTTGTGGAGAGAAATCATGCTAAAAAAGAAATATGCAGTTATCGGTCATCCAATCGGACATACAATGTCACCTTTCATTCATAAGAGACTTTTTTCACTTTGCAATATTGATGCGGACTATGATGTTTATGATGTACCCCCTGAAAAACTTGGGGAAATATTTAAAAATCAGCTTTCCAAGCTAAACGGCTTTAACATTACAATCCCCCATAAGCAGGCTATTATTCCTTTTCTTAATGAGCTTGACCCAAAGGCAAAGTTGTATGGCAGTGTAAACACATTCTTTAACGATAACGGAATATTTAAGGGCTACACAACTGACCCTGACGGATTTTTGATGGCGCTTAAGAGCGCAAATATTTCTTTTTCGGGCAGAACAGTAATTTTGGGCTGCGGTGGTGTTGCAAGGACTATGGCTTACGAATCAATCCTTGCAAAGAACGATTTAACTCTTGCAGTCAGAGAAGCAGATATTCCTGTTGCCGAAAGCCTGAAAAATGAACTTGAAAGCCTTGATGGCAGCGATGTAAAAATCTGCACTATTCCTGAACTTGAGGGAGATATAGACATTCTTATCAATGCAACTCCTGTTGGAATGTATCCTCACATCGACTCTTGTCCTGTGAGCAGTAAAATCATAAACAACTCCAAGGCCGTGTTTGACGCAATTTACAACCCATTGGAAACCGTTCTTATTCAAAAAGCCAAAGCAAACGGGGCAAAGGCAGTTGGCGGTATGTCAATGCTGGTATGGCAGGCCGTTGTAGCACAGACAAAATGGAATGATGTTTCATTTAACAATGATGATATAGACAGGCTTTGCATAGATTGCCTTAAGGAACTGGAGAACAGATAATGACAAAAAATCTTATTTTATGCGGATTTATGGGCTGTGGAAAAACCACTGTTGGAGAAAATTTAAGAAAAAAATCCGGTATGAACCTCATTGATACCGATACATATATTGAAAAAACTCAAGGTATGACAATATCGGAAATTTTTGAAAAGTACGGCGAAGATTATTTCAGAGATTTGGAGCATGAAGTTTGTAAGGAGTTAAGCCAAAAAAGGGGAATTATTATTTCCACCGGAGGAGGCGCACTGACTTTCCAAAGGAATGTGGATGTTTTGAAAAGCACAGGCACTGTTGTGCTCATTGATGTTCCTCTCGAGGTACTTAAGGAACGTCTGAAAAACGACACAACAAGACCACTTTTACAGCAACCCAACAAGGACGAAGCTATGAAGGCACTGTACGAAAAGAGAATGCCTCTGTATAAATCTGCCGCTGACATTGTAATTGACGGAAACAACAGTCCCTTGCAGGTTGCACTGAACATTCTGAATTCTGCAAAAAACTAAAAAATACAGTAAAAAACCTCTGTAACTATTGATATTAACCCCCTAAAGTGGTAAAATGTTTTAGTTAAGAGGTTTTAAGTATATATACAGAGAGGGCGG
>JAFLUK010000125.1 GCA_022508865.1 Oscillospiraceae bacterium
CTATAAGACAGGAATTTAAAACCAGACGTGTTTATTAAAGGAATTAATTGTCAGTAATTAAATTTTACATATAAAAATCACTAAACGAAGGTAGGGGATTTAGAAATGAATTTAAACGGTAAAGACATTAAAATCTTCTCAGGCTCTTCCAACAAGGATGTAGCTCAAGGGATTGCAGGTTGTCTGGGACTTCCGCTGGGAAAGAGCAACTGCTGTACTTTCTCCGATGGTGAAATTGCTGTTTCACTTAACGAGTCTGTAAGAGGCAGCGACTGCTTTATTGTTCAGTCAACTTGTACACCTGTTAATGACAACCTGATGGAAATGCTGATTATGATTGATGCAATGAAGAGAGCTTCAGCAGGCAGAATTACTGCTGTTATGCCATACTTTGGTTATGCTCGTCAGGACAGAAAAGCAAAGGCAAGAGATCCGATTTCAGCTAAACTCTGTGCAGACATTATTACAGCAGCCGGTGCAGACAGAATTCTCACAATGGATTTACACGCAAATCAGATTCAGGGCTTCTTTAATATTCCCGTTGACCACCTGATTGGTGCTCCGATTCTTGCAGCACATATGAGAGAAAAAATGGGTACACATGCTGATGACTATGTAGTTGTATCCCCTGACCTTGGTTCAGTTACAAGAGCAAGAAACTTTGCAGCAAAAATCGGTTGCGGACTTGCAATTATTGATAAAAGACGTCAGAAGGCTAATGTTTCCGAAGTTATGAATATTATCGGTGACGCAAAGGGCAAGAGAGTTATCCTTGTTGACGATATGATTGACACAGCAGGTACACTTTGCAACGCAGCAGAGGCTATTATCGAAAAGGGCGGAGCCGTTGATGTTACAGCCTGTGCAACTCACGCTGTACTTTCAGGTCCTGCAATTGACAGAATTCAGAAGAGCCCAATCAAAGAGGTTATCCTTCTTGATACTGTGCCGATTCCTGAAGAAAAAATGCTGGACAAGTTTACAATGCTTCCTGTTGCTCCTGTTTTTGCAGAGGCTATAGAGAGAATTTACACAGCAAAGCCTGTTTCTTCAATTAATGCATAAATTGTTTTAATTTTTGCTAATATGTTATAGCTTTACTATGGTTATATAGGGGAGGTGCAATTGTACCTCCCCGTTTGGTCGTTTTTAATAACCCTATTTTGAGTAATAATAGTAAAGTAATAATGTTGAATTTAACGGCAGATATTTCAATCGGGTGTAATCTCTGATAAATTGCAGTGTCTGCTAAATAAAAATGGTGATAAAATGTTTTCTAAAAAAAGCTTTTCATCTTCAATTGAATATATGGTTGTGGGCCTTGGAAATCCCGACAAAAAGTATGATAACACTCGTCACAACACAGGGTTTATTTGCCTTGATAAAGTGGCGGAAAAATTTGGTGCAAATGTCAGTCGGATAAAATACAAATCACTTGTAGGAGAGGGCACAGTCAGTGGTAAAAAGGTGCTGTTTATGAAGCCCCAGACCTATATGAATCTTAGCGGTCAGGCTGTGGTTGAGGCGATGAATTTCTACAAAATTCCTGCTGAAAATGTGGTATTAATATTTGATGATATATCCCTTGATGTGGGCAAAATGAGAATACGCAGAAAGGGCAGTGACGGCGGTCAGAACGGAGTGAAAAATATTATCTACCTTAGTGGTAAGGACACATTTCCACGCATAAAGGTAGGTATAGGTAAAAAACCTCATCCCGACTACGATTTGGCTGCTTGGGTGCTTTCAAAATTTAAGGGCGAAGAAATTAAGCAGATTGATGAAATGGCAGAAAATTGCTGTCAGGCTGTGGAGCTTATTATAAACGGCAATATCGACAGAGCTATGAACTTGTTTAATTCTTAATTCCTTTAAAAAACAAAAGGTGAGAAATGGAGTTTATATATAATTCTATACAGGAATTAAAAGCTTTCCAAAAGCTTAATTCCTATGTAAAAATCAAGGGTGCAACAGCGGTAACAGGACTGAACACCAATTTTAAATCAAACATAATAGGAACGCTCTGCCATTACAGTAATGTCAGAGCTTTTTGTGTTGCTTCCGATGAAAAAGAAGCTCAAATTCTTTGCAACGACCTTTGTATGATTGGAAGAAAGGCTTTTGTATATCCTCGCAGAGATTTGAATTTCAGAGAAATCAGCGGAATTTCAAGGGAATATGAGCACCAAAGGTTAAGTGTGCTGTCAAAGCTTATATCCGGTGAGTGTGATGTGGTAATCGGTACCATTGACGCTTTGCTCCAATACACTATTCCACAGGATATATTAAGAAAGGCAACACTTTCTCTAAAAGCAGGGCAGGTTATCTCCACCGATGATTGTGTGAATGCACTTACTCTTCTTGGTTATGAGCATACAGATATGGTGGAGGGTACAGGTCAGTTTGCATTAAGAGGCGGTATTCTTGATTTCTTTATGCCCCACAGCGAAAAGCCTGTTCGTGTGGAATTTTGGGGTGACGAAATTGACTCCATTAACTACTTTGATATTATTTCTCAAAGAAGATTTGATAAAATAGATAAAATTATGCTGTCCCCCTCCAATGAACTGCTAATAGAAAACAGTTCAGAGCTTGCGGACAAAATCATAAAAAAGGCAAATTCTTTAAGAAGTGAAAAATCACAAAATGCTAAAGAAATACTTTTGAGAGAGGCTGACAATATCAGAAACGGCACAAATCTTAAAAGCCTTGATAAATTTATTTCACTCATATATCCAAAGCCACAGACAGTTTTTGACTATATGAATGACGGTGACCTTGTTTTTATCAGTGAACATACCAAGGTTTCGGAAAGAGTAAAGGCAAGTGAATTTCAGTATAAAGAGGATATGAAGGAGTATTTTGCAGAGGGTATTCTCTGCAAGGGTTTTGATACTTTTTCAATGAATTATAAGGACTTTATAGAGAATATCAAACCCCTTACAACCATTTTCCTGGATAACTTTACATCGGGTCATTTTGATTTGCCCCTTAATGACATAGTTACCTTCAATATTAAGCAAATCCCCCTTTGGAACGGCTCTCTGTCTGTCCTGTGTGAGGATTTGCAGGATATTTTCAAAGAAAGGACAACTGTTGTAATTCTTGCAGGTACAGAAAAGGCAGGAAAAAATCTTACAAATGACCTTAACCAAAAGGGTTTTAAGGCAGAGTTTGTTAATAATCTTAACAAGGCATCGCAGGGCAGAATTTATATTATGGAGGGTGCACTGTCAGCAGGATTTGAACTGCTGCAAACAGACTTCCACCTGATATCCTACGGACAGTCTATGCAAAAGCCAAGCAGAAAACTCCAAAGAAAAAAGAACGGACAGGAAATTTATTCCCTTTCCGAGCTTAACCAAGGCGACTATGTGGTTCACTCCACCCATGGTATTGGTATTTTCAGCGGTATTCACAACCTTACTGTTCAGGGTGTAAGGAAGGACTACATCAAAATCACCTATGCCAAGGGCGACGTGCTTTATGTTCCTGTTACACAGCTTGATTTGGTGGCAAAGTATATCGGACCCGGAGAAAACACAAATGTAAAACTGAACAGACTTGGCAGTGCCGATTGGCAAAAAGCCAAATCCAGAGTAAGAAGTGCAGTTAAGGATATGGCAAAGGAGCTTTCAAAGCTATATACGGAGCGAATGAAGGCAAGAGGCTATGCTTTTTCTCCCGATGGTGAATGGCAAAGAGATTTTGAGGCAAAATTTATGTATGACGAAACTCCCGACCAGCTTCGCTGTGCTGACGAAATAAAGGGAGATATGGAGCGCCTTGCACCAATGGACAGACTTCTCTGCGGTGATGTGGGTTTTGGTAAAACAGAGGTTGCATTGCGTGCCGCCTTTAAGTGTGTTTGCGACAGCAAGCAGTGTGCAATTCTTTGTCCTACTACAATACTTGCATGGCAGCACTATCAAACACTTATTAACCGTTTTGACGGGTATCCTATAAGAATTGAGCTGTTGAGCCGTTTCAGAACAACAAAACAGCAAAAGGATATTGTGGAAAAGCTGAAAAAGGGAGAGATAGACATTGTTGTCGGTACTCACCGATTAGTGCAAAAAGATGTGACATTCCATGATTTGGGACTTGCAATTATTGATGAAGAACAGCGTTTTGGTGTGGCTCACAAGGAGCGGTTTAAAGAAGTCTGCAAAAATGTTGACGTGCTTACTCTGTCGGCAACACCAATCCCCAGAACACTGAATATGGCTATGAGCGGCATTCGTGATATGTCTGTGCTGGAGGAGGCGCCTACCAACCGCCAGCCTGTTCAAACCTATGTTCTTGAGTATGAGCCTGCTGTTATTCACGAGGCTATCAGACGGGAGTTGAGACGTGGAGGTCAGGTCTTTTATCTCCACAACAATGTGGAGTCAATTAACACAAAGGCAGTAGCACTTTCAGAGG
>JAFLUK010000126.1 GCA_022508865.1 Oscillospiraceae bacterium
GTGACGACGGCTATGGCTGGTCAAAGGTAAAATACAAGGGTAAGGAATATTTTGCAGTGAATTCAAGGCTGAACCGCAAGGGTTTGTCAAAATACCAAAGGAAAATTCTTGCAAAGGATACAAAGGTTTATGTTGAAAAAAAGGGCAAGCTCACCAAGGCGAAAATTCTGAAAAAGGGCAAAAAAATTACCCTTATCTGCATTATAGAAAAGGGTAAATACAAGGGCTACAGCTACTTTACCTTAAAAGGTAAAAAGTATTATGCGAAGCTGTAGAAAATTATGAAAAAAACAGCGTGCCGGTTTTGTCGGCACGCTGTTTTTTTTTGTATTATAGATAGTTTATAAAGAATCCGCCTAAATCGGAGTCGAGAAGGTCTCTTCTTTTTGCTGAAGCAAAATCTACACTAACGTTATCTATACCTGAAGGATCTATGTCAAGGAGATTTTCTTTAATCTCTGCAAGAGATATTTCAGGAGCGATATATGTTTCTTTTATTTTCATAATCCTTTACCAACCTTTCTTATTATTCTGCTGCAAGATTGGCAACCTGATTATATGATGCCGCACAAGCGTTGTATGTATCATCAACAGAGTTGATGTATTCACCGTATATAGTTTTATTGTACTCTGTTCCGTCAGAAAGAGTGCCAAATCTCACATATGGCCTTACAATAATTACAGTATTAGTGTCACCTTGGGGAATATCTTCGATTGCCATTGTAACATATTTATACTTGGTGTCAGGCACCATTCTGTCCGGGTTACTGGCTGAAGGACTGGATATCCATTCTACCTTTTTGCCGTAAACGCCGGAAATGTTGTTCTCTGTACCTGTGCAATCTATCTTTGTAATAGGTGAGTCTTCCTTTAATGCAGCTTCGTAAGTAAGAATATAACCGTTCTTCATACAATCGTCTGCTTCCAGTTTGGTTGTTGTGGCAACCAGGTAGCCGTACTCTTCAGCCTCTCCGATTAATCTGGAATTAATAGCAGATACATATCGTAAATCCCTTGTTTCTGTCCAATTTGGCTTTAACTGAACGCCTGTTAGCTCAAAGTTTTGGGTAAACATAGAATATTGATAGAATGTGTCGCCTTCCTCGTGAGCCATAGAGCCTCTGAAATTACCTGCGGTAAATACGCTGTTATAAAGAATGCTGTCGTTGCCCCAGTATACCTTAATCTCTGTTTCTCTTGTTTTACCTTTGCTAACTACTGTGAATTTTGCTGTGTATGTACCATCGCCGTTGTCTGTATGTTCCACTTTGCTGGATACATTTGTAACATGGTCAAAGGTGGAAACTGCATCAGGTATAAATATCATTGTGATTTCTGTGCCGTCAGGAACAGTGTCGCCTGTTTGCAGCTGAACCATTTTGCCTTCTTCATTTGCATAGTATGCGTAGTAAATACCTGAATGTGAGCCCAGCTGAGATTTGAATATAAGTTCGCAAACCAAGCTTTTACTATTGATGAGAATTACTTCTTCGGTTTCGCTTACAAGTGCAGGGTCGCTTGCAGGGCTGGTTTTTCTGCCTAAATCATAGCCGTCTGCCGCTTTATAGAATGTATATACTGTATCTCCTTCACTGTCTGTAGTAACAGTATATCCTGTATCGGTTACACAGTTCTTACCGGTTACGTTACTTACAACGCTGGTACCGTTGCCGTTAGCACCTATACCTGAAAATGTAGAGTCAATAAGCTCAACTTTATAATATATCATAGTGCCCTTTTCAACCTGTTGGCCGGTGCTTACATAAACCTTCTTTATATTAGTATAACCGGTTGTGTCAGTTGTTGTAAGAATTTCTCTTTGGGATGTGCTTTCATTTACACCTGTTTTGTAATACGCAGTTACTATTGATTTTCCGTTATAAGTAGTGCTGTCTATATTATCGCCGAAATTTAATGTTATAGGATTGTCTAATTCTGCAGCAAGAGGGGCGTCTGTTCCACCCATAGCCATACCGGAAGGTGTAGTCATATCCTTTGGCATTTCATCCTGCTTATCAAAAAGTAACCATGCAAGCTCGGGATAGTCGATAAATACGTTTCTGTTACCCTGAATAGCTTCTGTAACATCGTTACGCTTCATTTCCCATGTGTCAACAGGGTCACTTGCCATCCAGTCAAGAAGGGTATCAAGGCTTTCAATTGCTCTTAAACCTGTGTCGTGGTTGCCGTTCTGTTCTTCAAGTGCAGGCAATTTTTCTTCTATAGGGTCGCCCTTTTCGTGGGTGTCATCAGATGTTTTGTATGTAATGTCGGTAAACAGGTTTGGCTGTGACCAGCATACATAAACATAGAGGAGTATACGTGCAACGTCGCCGCGAACCTCGGGACGAACATCAATGCAGGTGTCTCCTTCCTGATTTACAAATTTCCACAATGCTTCTTTGTCGTTGGTACCGTCGTAGTTAGAGTCAACCTTAACAATGTTGTTGCTTGGGATTGCATATTTTGCATTGTTGTGGTCGCCGAAAGCCCAGTTCAGCTTTTTAAGGTTAACCTTGCCAACAGCAGGGCGAAGGTGATGCAGGTCTGAACCGCCGCCGCCTGTTGCCATATGATAAGAGGCACGACTCTTTGGCCAGATGTGCTCACGCTGCATAGTAGCGTCGGAAAGAGCGCCAAAGTCGGAATAGAAGTATGTGTAGATACTTTCTTTGTCACTTGATGAGCCTGTGGCTTCTTCTGTGTCGGTGTAGCGCCAATAGTGGGCAAGAGATGTTTTGCCATATCCGCCGTAAGAAGTTTTCTGGTCATAGGTGTCCTGCATTATATTATGCAGAGAATAGAAAAGGGAATTGGTGATTACCTCTTTATTGTTGCTGTCGTAGTATGTAGGACTGTTGCCTTTGTATGCAGCATAGGAGTCTGTGGAGCTGTTTTTCTCTTTTTCTGCAAGGGTAAGGAATGAGGAATATACACCGGGAGCTCCAACCTCAACATCGTCTGTGGTTGTGTATTTGTCCTTAACCTCAATTGTATAATAGTCGATTGCCTGGTCGCTCAGGCTTGTACAGGGTGTGTGCCTTTTTTGGTCATTTTTTTCGTAGTCGCTTGTAGCTGCATTTGCATAAGGCACCATAAGTATTACCATTATAAGCGCCAAAATTGCAGACAAGACTCTTTTGTTAATTATTTTCATTTTGCACCTCCATACTATAGTACAGTTTAATACTACACTTATCGGAATACATTGTCAATAATTTTTATCAATTTATTAAAATTTTGTGCAAAATAGACATATAAAATACATAATATATAAGAGACATTTGCTGATAAAAGAAAAGTAACAAATAAAAATCGTTATTTTACATAAATTTGAAAAAAACAAAACAAAATTTGCATTTCATATTTAGTATATAAACTCATACAATACTATTGCGGCGAAAAAACAGCCGCTTGATATAAATTGAATTTATGAAATCTTTCGGCTTTGTTACACCCACAAGCAAATTTATGCAATGAAGCATGGCTTATGGAATGTATATCTTTGGCTAAAGGGGGTGTAACAAGTCGGAAGAGAATAAAAGAAAATTAAAAGGAAAGGAAAATTTATATGTCATATTCAAACAATCAGATTAACGTTCCTCAGGCAAAGGCTGCCCTCAATAAGCTTAAGATGGAGGCTGCTGCTGAAGTAGGTGTAAACTTAAAGGACGGTTACAACGGTGACCTTACTTCTCGTCAGGCCGGCCAGATTGGCGGCAACATGGTTAAGAAAATGATTGAAAGCTACGAAAACTCTGTAAAGTAATCAAGCCATTAATCAAAAATTCTGAATCATAATTGTATTGCAGTAAAGAAATATACTATTGCAATACAGAAAGAACCGCTCATAACGGGCGGTTCTTTTGTTATGCAAAAAAATTACCTCCGCCAAGTAAAAAACCGACGGAGGCAAAATTATTCAGTCAAATAACAGAGTGAATTATAAATTATAATTCAGCAAAATACTTGATTGTTCTTACCATCTGTGATGTGTAAGAATTTTCGTTGTCATACCAGGAAACTGTCTGGACCTGTGTTGTGTCTGTCTCTTCCATATATGTGCACATTGTCTGTGTTGCATCGAAGAGTGAGCCGTATGTCATACCAACGATGTCAGAAGAAACAATCTGGTCAACATTGTAGCCGTAAGAATCAGAAGCAGCAGCCTTCATAGCAGCGTTAACTTCGTCAACTGTTACCTTACCCTTAACAACAGATGTAAGGATTGTTGTAGAACCTGTTGGAACAGGAACTCTCTGTGCAGAACCGATGAGCTTGCCGTTGAGTTCAGGAATAACAAGGCCGATAGCCTTTGCAGCGCCTGTTGAGTTAGGAACAATGTTAACTGCGCCTGCTCTTGCTCTTCTCAGGTCGCCCTTTCTGTGAGGACCGTCAAGAATCA
>JAFLUK010000127.1 GCA_022508865.1 Oscillospiraceae bacterium
GGAATTAAAAAATTAGCTATTAGTTGCAATCGGGCAATAAAAGTCAGGGAATATAAAACTATCCGTCTCGGATTGGATGCAACGTTACGTTGCTTTTATTTTATCAGTCTGATTGAATATAGAATACACAGCATAGAAACACCTGTGTCGGCAAGCACACCCAGCCACATTGGGGCAAAACCTAAAATTCCCAGAGCGATTACAACTGTTTTAACCAGCAGAGCAAAGGTGATGTTTGTCTTAATTGTATTCATTATCCTTTTGGCCCTTCTTACCATAGCAGGCAACTGCTTTAGTGTACCGTCGGAAAGCACAGCGTCGCTTGCTTCAATGGCGGCATCACTGCCCAGACCCATTGCAACACCGCAGTCTGCAAGGGCTATAACAGGCGCGTCATTTATTCCGTCACCTACAAAGACAGTTTTTGTTGATGATTTTTTCAGCTCTTCCATATGCTTAACCTTTTCAGCAGGAAGAAGATTGCTGTGGTAGGTGGTAATGCCTGTTTCCTTTGCAATAATTTTTGCCTTTTCCTCATTGTCGCCTGTCAGCATTACAAGGTTCTTACCGCCGAGATTTTTAAGTTGTGAAAGTACTTCCTTTGTTTCCTTTCTGACAGTATCGGTGATTGAGATTGCACCCTGCAATTTATTGTCTATAAGGAGGAATACGGAAGCATTATTCTTTGTGAGAATTTTATCTTCTTCGCTGATAAGCTTAATATTGCCCACAGTAACTTCCTTGTTGTCAACAATTGCAGTAACACCGTAGCCTGCCTTTTCTGCACAACTGTCAGCATTTTTAATTTTTATCTGCATTTGTTCAGCTTTTTCAATAATTGCCTGCGCAATCGGGTGGGAGCTGTACTGTTCGGCGGTGGCGCTGTATAGGATAATTTCTTCTTCTGTAAGACTGCCAAAGGTTGTAATATCACAAACCTGAATTTTACCTGTTGTAAGGGTACCTGTTTTGTCAAAAACAAAGGTGTCTGCCTTTGCCAGCGCTTCTATATATTTTCCGCCCTTTATCATTGCGCCCTTTTTGCTTGCTCCGCCAATGCCCGCAAAGTAGGCAAGGGGAACAGAAATTACAATAGCGCAGGGGCAGGAAGCCACAAGGCACACCAATGCACGATACAACCAAATGCTGAAATTGCCCAATACAATTGTTGGCACAACAGCAACAAGAACAGAAATTACAATAATAATCGGTGTATATATCTTTGCAAATTTACTGATGAATTTTTCTCTTTCACCCTTGTTTTTCTGACTTTCCTCAACCATTTTAAGTATTCTTGAGGCGGTGGAGTTTTCCGCAGATTTTGTGGTGCGAACTTTAATTACACCATTGCCGTTTTGCATACCGCTCATTACTTCTGTGTCAGGTGTACCTTCAATGGGCAGGCTTTCTCCTGTAATTGCAGAAGTATCAATTGAGGAGTTGCCCTCAATAATCACGCCGTCAACAGGAATTCTCTCGTGGGGCTTAACAAGTATTATACTGCCGATAGGAATATCCTCTGCATTTACAACTTTTTCGCCGTTTTCAGTTATAATTGTGCCTGTGTCGGGGCGGATTTCGGCAAGACTTTCTATGCTCTTTCTGGAACGTTTAACCGCAAAATCTTCAAGGAATTCACCAAATTGGAACAGCACAGTTACAAGGGCGCCTTCTGTAAATTCTCCAAGACAAAAGGCAGCTATCACTGCAATGGTCATTAGAGTTGTCTCGTCAATTTTTAATTTAATTATCGACTTAATACCATCTATAAAGGTTTCGTACCCTGCAATAAGGGTTGCAATTCCACAGCCAATGCCAATTGCAATGGGGTTAAAATCCCAAAATAAATGTAGTATTGTTGCCGCAACTGTAATGACAGCCGATACAGCCAGCAGTATGCCCTCGACATTTATGCCGTCATCGTGGTTATGATTATGCTCGTTGTGATTGTGGCCGTGTTCTTCGTCTTTGTGACAATGACAACAGCCGCACTTAATTTCAGAAGTGTCTAAATTACTCATTATTTTCCCTCCATTATATGGTCAAGACCCATTTCGTAAACCAGCTCAACGTGTAAATCGCTGAGACTGTAAATGCTTTGCTTGCCCTGCTTTTCAACAGCTACAATATGGTTTTGTCGCAAAACCTTTAGCTGGTGGCTGATTGCGCTTTGCTCCATATTCAGACAATCTGCAATACAACACACAGACAGGGGAGTGTGACGGAGCAGGGCTATAATCTTTAGCCTTGTGCTGTCACCGAACACCTTAAAGAAGTCTGCAAGAAGTGCAATTTTGTCGTTGCTTGGAACATTTGCAGCAGCCTTTTCCATAATATCTTTGTGTTTTGTATGATTACAATTTGCATTTTCCATTATATGCCCCCATACTGTTTTTGTGAATATATGAACATATGAATATCTGTTCATATGTATTATAGTGCTGTTTTTTGAAAATGTCAACAGGGTTTTGTAAAATTTTTTATAGATGTTTTGCAGAAACTACAGAAGAAATTTCCTCCACATATTGAAAGCTACTGCGTTTTATGGTATAATCAACCATTATGGGTCTATATGCCCCCAAAACATTCCGGAAAGGAAAGCAGATATGACAAGAGAAAATATTTATCGCACAGTAAACTGCGGCGAGTTAAGAGAAAATAATATTGGAGAAACCGTAAGAGTTGCAGGTTGGGTAGAAAATATCCGTGACCACGGCGGTGTTATGTTCCTTGATATTCGTGACCACTACGGAGTTTTGCAGGTGGTTGTTCATAACGATATGCTTTTGAATGACATCAACCGTGAGTGTACTGTTACACTTTCCGGTCAGGTTGTAAAAAGAGATGAAGAAACAATCAACAAAAGAATAGCAACAGGCTATGTTGAGGTTCATACAGAGGACATCAAGGTGCTTGGCAAGTGCAAAAATAATCTTCCCTTTGAGGTTATGACATCCACAAATACATCAGAGGAAGTCCGCCTTAAATACAGATTTTTAGATTTAAGAAATCCAAAGGTTCACAATAATATTGTATTGAGAAGCCAAATTATCAGCCACTTAAGAAGCAAAATGACAGAAATGGGCTTCCTTGAAATGCAGACCCCTATACTGTCAACTTCTTCCCCTGAAGGCGCTCGTGACTACCTGATTCCCTCAAGAAAGCACAAGGGCAAGTTCTATGCTCTGCCACAGGCTCCACAGATTTTTAAACAGCTCCTTATGGTTTCGGGCTTTGACAAATATTTTCAGATTGCACCTTGCTTCCGTGATGAAGACGCAAGAGCAGACCGTTCACCGGGAGAATTTTATCAGCTTGACTTTGAAATGGCTTTTGCAACACAGGAAGATGTGTTTGCAGTAGCAGAAGAAGTACTTTACGATACATTCAAAAAATTCAGCAACAAAGAGGTTAGCCCGGCACCCTTCAAGAGAATTCCATATGCAGAGGCAATGATGAAGTACGGCACAGATAAGCCTGACCTGCGAAATCCTCTTGAAATTGTAGAAATTTCTGATATGTTCACAGAAACTGACTTTGCGCCTTTCCGCAAAAAGACAGTTCGCTCCATTAATGTTCCCGACTGCGCAAAGCAGAGCAAAAAGTGGTTTAAGAAAATGGAAGAATTTGCTCTTTCCATTGGTATGAAAGGTCTTGGCTATGTTAAGGTTAACGATGATTTAACCTTTGACGGACCTATTGACAAGTTCCTTAAAGAGGGTGACAGAGAGGAGCTTATCAAGAGAAACAACTCAAAGGCAGGGGACGTTATCTACTTTATTGCAGACACAGCAAAGGAAGCTCCTGTTCTTGCAGGTCAAATCAGAACAGAAGTTGCCAACCGTCTTGATTTAATAGACAAGAGCCGTTTTGAAATGTGCTTTATTGTTGATTTCCCAATGTTTGAGCATGACGACGACGGCAAGCTTGCCTTTACCCACAACCCATTCTCAATGCCACAGGGTGGTATGGACGCTCTTGAAAATACCGAGCCTACAGAAATTCTTGCTTATCAGTACGACATTGTATGCAACGGTGTTGAGCTTTCGTCAGGCGCAGTTCGTAACCACGACCTTGACATTATGATTAAAGCCTTTGGTATGGCAGGCTACAGCGAGGAGGACCTTAAAAATAAATTCGGCTCACTGTACAACGCATTCCAGTACGGCGCGCCGCCTCACGCAGGTATGGCGCCGGGTGTTGACAGAATGATTATGCTCCTTACCCAGGAAGAAAATATCAGAGAGGTTATTGCATTCCCAATGAACAGCAATGCACAGGATTTACTCCTTGGCTCTCCGGGAGAGGTAACAGAGCTACAGTTAAGAGAAGTTCACGTAAAAATAAGATAAACGTATATTTGATAAACTTATAATTTGACTTGTAGGTGACACTA
>JAFLUK010000128.1 GCA_022508865.1 Oscillospiraceae bacterium
AAATGCCAAACAACTTTAATGTTGAATATGAAAGCGGTTTTATGCAGAAGGAGTCAGAAAAGCTATTCAATGAATTTTTTGAATATTTGAGAAACAAAAGAAAATAAGAAAATATAAAATAAATTTAAGACAGGTGTCGCCGAAAAGTAAGCAACACCTGTTTTTTATTTTATGTTTATTATTTTATTTGCCGCAAGCATAACACCTGTTTTACCGCTATGGAAGTTGAAAGCACCCTGCATCCAAACTGCAAATGGCTCTCTCAACGGTGCATCAGCCGAAAGCTCAATACTTGAACCAAGAGTAAATGCTCCTGCCGCCATTATTACCTTGCTGTCATAACCGGGCAGGTCATCAGGAACAGGAGTAACATAGCTGTCAACCGGTGAGCCTGATTGTATACCCTGACAAAAGGCAATGAGATTTTCTTCATTTTCAAGGAGAATAGCCTGAACTATGTCCCCTCTTTCTGTGTCAACATCAGGTGAAACACCATAACCCATATTTTTAAAAAGAGAACAGGCAAATACTGCTGTTTTCATGGCCTCTCCTGTAATATGGGGAGCATTAAATGCACCAAGGAACATTTCTCTTTTTGTGCTTATTGTAGCTCCCAGCTCACGTCCTGTGCCGGGTGTGGTAAGTCTGTAACTACACTGTTCTACAAGGTTACTTTTGCCCGCTATGTAGCCGCCAGTAGGTGCAATTCCGCCGCCTGCATTTTTAATCAGTGACCCCGCCATAATATCTGCGCCAACCTGAACAGGCTCAAGCTTTTCAACAAATTCGCCATAACAGTTATCAACCATTATAATTGTATCAGGTGAAATCTCTTTTACAATATCAGCGATTTTTTTGATATCTGCAATTGTGAGCGCCTTTCGCAGTGAATATCCTCTGGAACGCTGAATATATGCCATTTTAGGCCTTGTCTGTAATTTATTTTTTAATAAATCGTAATCAACATCATTATCCTTCATAGGAACTTCGTCGTAGTTAATTCCAAAATCCTTTAGAGAGCCGGAGTAATTACCCTCTATACCTATAACACTTCTGATAGTATCATAGGGTATTCCTGTTACAGAAAGCATTGTATCACCGGGTCGAAGTATACCGAAAAGCGCAACAGTAAGAGCATGAGTGCCTGATTGAAAACTCTGTCTTACGATGGCGTCCTCTGCTCCGAATGCCGTTGCATAAACATTGTCAAGAACCTCTCTGCCTCTGTCGCTGTAGCCGTAACCTGTGCTGTCTGCAAAGTGACTTTCTGAAACACCGCACTGCTGAAAAGCCTTTAGCATTTTGTTCTGATTATATTCTTGTATTTCTTCAATTTTTGAAAGCTGAAATTTACTGTCCTTTAGTGCCTTTTCTGACAGTTTAATCACTCTTTCATCAAATTCAAAAAAGCTCATTGGTATATTTCCTTCCATTTTCCAACAGTTATAAAACCCATTTTAGTATATATCTCTTTTCTTATGTCGTCCATACAGAACAAAAATAATTTTTTGCAATTTTCCTCTGAATTGATACAGCTAATTAAAGACTTTGCAAAATCTTTTTGTCTGTATTCATGTTTTGTTGCAACAGGGCCTATTATGCCGTTATAACCATCTGTTATGGTTATACAACAGGATACAATTTCTTCCTGATTTTCATTGTATTTATTTAGTGAATATACTACTCCGCAACCTGAACGAATTTTGGAATGTAAATCTTTTGCAAAGCTTCCGTATTCAGAAATTTGTACATCTCCGGAATTCATGGAATTAAAGAAAGAATAAATTCTTTTAAGGTTATTTTCCTTACAAATTTTGAAGTTGTAATTTTTCTCATTACAGTTAATTTTTTTATGAGTAAAAAGCTGTTCATGACTATCAAGGCGCATTATAACACCTGTATGCTGTTCTGTAGCGTTAATATTTAGATTATATTTGTTGTCATAAAGCAAGGACCTAAAGCCCAACATATTTAAAAAAGTGCTTATTTCAATCAAATCTGATTTATCAGTAAGGCACAGCACAAACTGACCATCACACCTGAAAATCAAGGATGTAAAACCATCCTTTGTTTTCTGATACCAATAGTCAGTATAGAAATAGTCCAAGCCATATGACTTGTATGATATTAATATTTTTGTAAGAAAGGGATTGTGAATCTGAAAGGATGAAACTGCCTTTTCAAATTCACTTACCTTATCAATGTAGGTAATCATTTTGTAAAATCACTTTAGGCTGTTTACAATATTTTTGAAGTGAATTCCACGTTCCATAAAGTTTTTGTACAAATCAAAGCTTGCACTTGCAGGAGAAAGCGATACTCTGTCGCCTTTTACAGAACATTCCCTTGCTTTTGCTACAGCCTCTTCCATATTAGAAACCCTGAAAATTCTAGGATTATTTTCAGAATAACAGTTTGCCTTTTTGGTAGATACTTCTATTTTGTCTGCTGTATTGCCCATTAGAATAAGAGTTTTAACCTTTTTGCAGATAATTTCTCCAAGCTCATCATAGTCAAGGTTTTTATCATAACCACCTGCAATGAGAATAATTTTTTTGTCATACAGAGAGAGTGTGCCTGATGCTGTTCTTGTGGGACTTGAGGCAATGGAGTCGTTGTAGTACTTAACACCCTCAAATTCCCGTACAAACTCTGCTCTGTGTTCAACGCCGGTAAAATTCTTTGCAACATCTACTATTGTATCAACATCAACAATACCCCACACAGCAGAAATTGCCGCCATATAGTTCTCTACGTTGTGCATACCGGGAATAAAAATATCTTTAACATCAATAATTTCTGTTTCTTTTCCAAAATCGGAATATACAATTTTGTTGTCCTTTAAATATGCTCCGTTATTAACAGCTGCTTTTCTGCTGAATTTTGCAAGAGTACCTCTTACATCATTTGTCAAAGAATCAGAAATATCATTGTCAAGATTGAGAACGGTTTTTGAAAAAGCACCTTGATGTAGCAGAATATTTCTTTTTGAATCAATGTATTCCTGCATATCCTTGTGGATATCAAGATGGTTAGGTGCCACATTTGTTACAATTGCAATATCAGGGCTTTTCCTCATAGAAATAAGCTGGAAAGAAGAAAGCTCTACTACAACATAATCATCATTATTAATTTTTTCAATTTCAGGCAACAGCGGTTTGCCGATATTACCGCCGAGATAAACTGTTTTTCCTGCTGATTTCAGCATTTCTGCCACAATGGAGGTTGTGGTAGTTTTGCCGTCAGAGCCTGTAATTGCAATGATTTTACATTCACAAAGTTCAAAAAATAACTCCATTTCCGAAGTTATTACAATACCACGGTTACGCATTTCAGTAAGCTCATCCATATAGTACTTCATACCTGGAGTTCTGAAAATAATGTCAACATCAAGGTTTTTAAGATAATCTTCTCCCAAGGAAAGCTTAACACCCATCTCTTCGGCTTTTTTTCCGTTATCACCAAGGGATTCAAAATCTCTTCTATCACAGGCTGTAACATCTATTCCTTTGTTCACGAACATTTCCATAACAGGAAAGTTACTGATACCTAGCCCGCAAAAGGCAACCTTCTTATCTTTTATACTATTAAAAAAGCTGTCTACTCTATTCATAATGAGAAAACCTCCACAATTTAGATATATAACGCAATTAATCAAATAAATACTATTATTGTTAATATATATATTATATCAAAAAAGGAATAAATTTCAATTAATTTTAAAAATAAATAACGGTGACCACAAGGCCACCGTTTAAATTTATTGAAATTAATCTCTGCCAAGAAGTGAGTCAACAGAAATTTCCAGTATATCAGCAAGTGCAACAAGTTCAATATCTGTTACATATCTGATTTGACCTTCCAGCTTTGAAAGTCCGGATGCATTCATATCTACTCCGCTAACCTGTAACTGTGCAAGAAGTTCTTTCTGTTTCATACCCTTCTTTTTGCGTGCAGCTTCAACACGAGCTCCGATTAGGTTTCTATCCCCTAATTCTTGTTTTCTAAGTCTCATTTTTAATCTCCCTAAAATATAATATTTCTCTAAAGAAATTCTTTTAAAAAATTCTCTAAAATAATTCTCTAAAGAAATTCTCTAAAATAATTCTTTAAAACAAATTCAACTTGCTCATATTATAATACGATAAAAGAAAAAAAACAAGACCTTTTTGTTAATTTATTTAAAATTTTGAAATATTTTATCAATTTATATTACATAACAGCTGTTTTATGTAATTTTTTTGTAATTTCTTATAAATCATTATAAGAATTTGTAGAAGACAATATTTTACCACAAGTAGGACATCTCACAATGCCAGTAAATAAATGAATATGCTCTCCATAATTTGAATGCTTATTTTTTTCTAAATTTTTTCTAGTTACATTCCATGTTTCT
>JAFLUK010000129.1 GCA_022508865.1 Oscillospiraceae bacterium
AGGGTTGTTATCGGGAGCATAGTCATGAGAGTCAACATAAACCACATTCCATGTGGAGTCGTTATAATATTTATCACTGTCAATAGCCTGTCTGTAGGCGTTACTTGCCTCTCTAAATGCCCAGTGCATCTGGAAATCAATAACACCTGTTCCGTTAGCTTTGCTGTAGTCCGGAGTATGATAATCCAAACCGTTAAGGAAAGCATTGGTAGATGTTGGAGCACTTCCACCGTTTGTATATGAGTTAAAGTGAGTTGTAGAATTGGAAAGGTTAGCAGCCTGGTCTGTTGTACTCCAGTTTGACTTCCACTTGTTGTCTGTTTCTGCCCAAGTGTAGAACGGACAGGAAATAGCCTGAACACCCTCGTTCCATACACCCCAGTATCTTGCACAAACCTCACCAAAGATATAGAAGTTCTTTGTGCTTGTAAATTTAGGGAAGTATGCATTGTTAAGTGTCCAACGGGAAATGTGCTTTTCTGTATCAAGACGGAAAGCATCAACACCCATATTCATATATTCTGTATATGAATCTGTAATATATTTTGCAACAACAGGATTTTCTGTATTGACGTCAACACAGTCACCTGCAATCTGACCTGTCTGAATATCTGCACCATTCCAGCTCAAGGAACCGCTATGGTGATAATAGTTGTTTGTATCGTGGTTTTTGCCGTCAGTATTTTTCATAATTGCAAGTCTTGCGTCATACTGCGGGTCAGGTAACAAACTGCCATAGTTTGGATATGATTTTGCAAACTCGGAATTTGGAATTACTTTCATGCAATTTACATCGCCAAGCTTACTATAATCCTTTGTAAACATAGGTGCAAGGAAAGCCTCACCAAAATTACCTGTATGGTTCCATACAACGTCCTGAATAACCTTCATACCCTTTTCGTGAGCGGCATCAATCAAATCCTGATAATCTGTATCAGCGGACTCATATCTTGGGTCAACCTTGCTGAAATCAAATGCGTGATATCCGTGATAGTCGTATCCCGAAGCATTCTCAACAACAGGGGTAATCCATACTGCGGTAAAGCCAAGAGCCTTTATGTAGTCAAGCTTTTGAATAAGACCCTTAAAGTCGCCCCTCCATGCAGGGTCGGAATCAGGGTTGTTAGCCTGGCTATCATCCCAGCAGTGAACATTATTGCTCTTGTCACCATCGTAAAATCTGGTTGTAATAACAAAGTAGATAGAGTCTTCACGTAAATCTGTTCTTTCCCAGTCGGAAGGACCGCCTGAACCCGGTTCCTTTGTTGACCAGCGGCCGTTCTTATACCAGAACTCGTTGGCACTTGAGGTATCTCTTGTAAGTTCGGCACTCTGTGTGCCATCCCTTTCAACAAAAAGAAAATTTATCTTCGTAACATTGCTAAAGGAATATCTGTAGAAATTATTTCCCTCACTTGTCATTGCAGGACCCGGATATGTTGTGGAAATATCCGAAGGAAGCGCATTCCAGTAGTATATATTAGGAGTGCCCTTTTCTGTGTAGTAGTGAACGGTAATTCCTGCTGCACCACTGCTGTCTGCATCACTCTGCGCGGCAGAAGCCGACACAACTGCAACTGACAAAACAAGTGCAATTACCATTACTATTGCTAAAAATCTCTTCATTTGTCACAATCTCCCTTGCATAAACTATACGTCTATAATTATAAACTGAAAACTACACATTAATTTTCTTTTATAGAAAAATACTAAAACATTAGTGACCAATATTTCAGTGTGTTTTTTGGCTATATTTCATAACTTGTGAATAGAGTATTAATAAAAATAAAGAAAAAAATGAACACCCACTCAAAAGAGTGGGTGTAAGAGCTAAAATTTATTCTGTTGGTTGAACAGGCTGAATGTAGTTTTCCTCAAGCTCAACATCATTATACTTATGCATACCTGTACCTGCAGGAATGAGCTTACCGATAATAACATTTTCCTTAAGACCAACAAGCGGGTCAATCTTACCCTTAATAGCAGCATCTGTAAGAACTCTTGTTGTTTCCTGGAATGATGCAGCTGACAGGAAGGAATCGGTTGCAAGGGCAGCCTTGGTAATACCAAGAAGAAGCTGTGTGAATGTTGCTTCTTTAAGACCCTCTTCTCCGTTTTCAATTCTCTTTCTGATTTTCTTATTCTCGTAGAGAACCTCGTTACGGTCATAGTTCTGACCGGTCATAAAGCTAGTAGAACCGCTGTCTTCAATCTTAACCTTTTTCATCATCTGACGAACAATAACTTCAATGTGCTTGTCGTTGATATCAACACCCTGTAGACGATATGTTGACTGAACTTCTGAAATAAGGTAATCCTGAACAGCCTTTGGACCGAGAATAGCAAGAATATCGGCAGGATTAACTGCACCATCGGTAATTTTGTCACCGGCAGAGATAGTTTTACCTTCCTCAACCTTAACTCTAAAGCCAAATGGGATAAGGTACTGTCTTTCTTCGCCTGTTTCTTTATTGTAGATAACAGCGTGACGGTTATTCTTGATTTCCTCAAAGCGTACTTCACCATCAATTTCTGAAATGATAGCAAGTGACTTTGGCTTACGTGCTTCAAACAGCTCTTCAACTCTTGGAAGACCCTGTGTAATATCTTCTGCAGAAGCAACACCACCGGTGTGGAATGTTCTCATTGTAAGCTGTGTACCCGGTTCACCGATTGACTGTGCTGCAATAATACCAACTGCTTCGCCGACTGTAACAGGCTGACCGTTTGCAAGGTTAGCACCGTAGCACTTTTTACATACACCATGCTTTGCATGACAGCCGAGAATACTTCTGATTTCGATTTTTTCCGTACCTGCATTTACAATAATATCGGCTTCCTTTTCGCCCATCATCTTATCTTTTGATACCAGCACATTGCCGTTTTCGTCACAGAAATCGTGAACAAGATATCTTCCCATAAGTCTTTCTCTCAGACCTTCAATTACATTGCTGCCTGACTTGATGTCGAAAATTTCAAGACCTTCTTCTGTACCGCAGTCGTTCTCGTGGATAATAACCTCTTGAGAAACGTCAACAAGACGTCTTGTAAGGTAACCGGAGTCAGCTGTACGAAGAGCTGTATCTGCAAGACCCTTACGAGCACCACGGGAGGAAATAAAGTATTCAAGAATATTAAGACCCTCACGGTAGTTAGCTCTGATAGGAATTTCAATTGTTTTACCTGATGTATTGGCAATAAGACCACGCATACCTGCAAGCTGACGAATCTGTGACATACTACCACGGGCACCGGAGTCAGCCATCATATAGATTGGGTTAAACTTATCCAGGTTGCCCTGAAGTTTATCTGTAACATTATCTGTGGCCTTTTCCCAAATTTTAAGAACTTCTGCATAACGTTCATCATTTGAACGGAAACCGGCTAAATATTCGTTGCGGATTTCATCAACCTGTGCCTCTGCATCAGCAATAATTGCCTTCTTTTCAGGTGGAATTTTAGCGTCACAAACGGCTACTGTAATAGCACCTCTTGTGGAATATTTATAGCCCTGTGACTTGATGTCATCAAGAACTCTTGCTGTAATGTCTGCGCCGTGAACACGGATACAAGCGTCAATAATTTTACCAAGCTGCTTTTTGTCAACCAAGAAGTCAATCTCCAGCTTAAATTTATTTTCGTCAACACTTCTGTCTACAAAACCCAGGTCTTGCGGAACAGGATTGTTGAAGATAATTTTACCCACAGTTGTATCTATAAGACCGCTTTCAACTACACCGTCAATGGTTCTGGTCATTCTTACCTTAATCTTTGAGTGCAGGGTAATAACACCTGTCTGGTAAGCCATCATTGCTTCGTTTACATCGCAGAAAATCTTGCCTTCTCCCTTTTCTCCGTCCTTATCAAGTGTAAGATAATAAGAACCGAGAATCATATCCTGTGTAGGAACGCAGACAGGACGTCCGTCTGATGGTTTCAGCAAGTTGCCTGCAGCCAGCATAAGGAATCTTGCCTCGGCCTGTGCTTCAGCAGACAAAGGTACGTGAACAGCCATCTGGTCGCCGTCAAAGTCGGCATTGTAGGCTGTACATACAAGAGGATGAAGCTTGAGGGCACGGCCCTCAACAAGTACAGGCTCAAAAGCCTGAATACCAAGTCTGTGAAGTGTGGGGGCACGGTTAAGGAGAACAGGGTGACCCTTGATAACAACCTCAAGTGCATCCCAAACCTCGGGCTTTGCTCTTTCTACTGCTTTTCTTGCAGCCTTAATGTTTACTACAGCCTTTGTTTCAACAAGTCTTTTCATAACAAAAGGCTTAAATAGCTCAAGTGCCATTTCCTTCGGCAGACCGCACTGATACATCTTCAGTTCAGGACCAACAACGATAACCGAACGTCCGGAGTAGTCAACACGCTTACCAAG
>JAFLUK010000013.1 GCA_022508865.1 Oscillospiraceae bacterium
TCCGAAATTGTGCTCCACAATTCCATTAGAACAATGGAAATTATTAAGTTTATCAACATCTGTCATTGTAATAATCCATTAATACCATCTTTATATAATTCGTTACGTTCTATAAAATCCTTGGCTAATTCTAAATAAAGATGTGAATCTGGTACATCTTCACTCCTCATTTTGTTGTATAATTTTATAATTATACTAACGGCCTCTAAATATAACCTAGCCATTTCACGTTCTCTACCGTTAATCATTTTCTTCTACCCCCCCCATGCGTTTTTTGATTTCCTTTATTTTATTAAAGAAAACTTTATAATGAGCGTTTTGAAGTTTTAATGATGTATCTAATGCAGCCAATTCTCTAGCTTTTCCGGTTATAGCATCAACATTCTGGTACTCTTTCAAAGCATTTATAATTAAATCATTATTTACTTTCTTTCCCATTTCAATTTTTAATTTGACAATGGTATATAAAATATCACGTTTTAATTGTCCGTTTTTCTTTGGATATGCTGCCACAATGCATTTAATGGCCTCGGTTAAATATGCTTGATTATGCTTATGTAAACATTCAGAAATAAAAGTTATAGCTAATGTCATATTTGGTTTAGAGCAATAACCGTTAAAAGGAATTACCACTCCAGCATTATTACAATAATCCTGAATTTTTATAGCTGTTTCATCTTTTGCAGCAATCTTTGCTTTATAAATAGCATAAGCATTAACCGCAACACGATTTCTATTTATATTCAAAAATGTTTTAGCCTCATCTTCTGTATTATTTTCTCCAACTATCCAACAAGGTAACTCTTTTATTTTTCTTTTTTTAGCAGCTAAGAATCTATGTTGCCCATCTAGAATATTGTAAAATCCTGTTTCTGTTTTTACTACTGTAATGGGTGTAAAATCTCTCCAGTTGAAATTTTTATATATTTTTTCTATAAGTATTTTGCTTCTTGTTCCTGTTGAATCTCGTTGATAATCTGTATCAATTTGTAACAAATCTATGTCAATCCAGCCCATTGTTGGCTTGTTATCTTCCATTGTTATTCTCCATGTGTTGTCCATTCTTCCAATTCCTTTTTTCGTTAATATTCATTTTTGCAATAACATCTTGCCGAGATTCCTTAAATCTCAAAAGATTGATTCCTGCAATAATCATATCAGCGATTTCTTCTTGTATGTGTTTAGCACATATTTCTTGCCTATGCTTACTTTTTGCTTTTGTTATATCTTCAAGAGCATCAAAAGCTTCTCTTGCCTCAACAAAAAGTTTTTCTTCTTGTTGGCATATTGTATATTCAGGAAAAGTCTTTTTATGCCATTTTAGTATTCTATAAACAAGTAATAAGGTTTTAAGCATTTTCAGCCTCTTTTGCTTTTATATAATCTTTCCAAAACTGAATATCTTGTTTATCTTCTTTGTATTGATTACTTGAATAATACATATCATTTCCGACCTCGTGAATACTTTGTCTTTCGTATGCTTTTTCAAGCTCTCTTTTTGCTTCTTCAAGTGTTAATCCCGCCATTGTTATTATCCCCTATAAAACTGTTGTATTTTTGTTAATGTTATCGGTTCTCCCGCTGTGTCCGACATAAATAAAGACGGAATAATCAAAAAAATCATAAAAATCATAAAGAAAAAACCTATAAAAAATCCTTTTGCAAATTCTGTCATGTCACATCTCCATAAAGTTAATTACCATTTACAAGCATAGTATATAAGCTTGTTTTTATATGTCAACATCTTTTTTGCGTTTTTTATATTTTTTTTGCACTTTTTGTTTTTCATATTCCTCAATATCTTTTATTTTAAACAATATACCACCACCGCATAATCTATAACAAGGTATAAAATCAACCTTATCAACAGAGCGATAGATTGAGTAAATTGAACACTTCCACCGCTCTGAAAGTTCTTTAACCGTTAAAAACACATTCTCTGACATATTTATCTCCTTAAATTAAAACGGAACGTCATCATCTGCTATTGGAGCATTGGCATCAAAATTTTGATTTTGATATTGTTCTGTCTGTCTGTCCGCTTGTTTATCAGCTGCACGAGCAGTTTTAAGAGCCATATATACAGATTCGCTTAATGAAGAAAGCTTTAACAAATCCCTCTCATCAAAGAAATTAAAATATGTAGTTTCATATTTTTCTTTTGGATCTGTTGCATCTTTATTTTTAACCGATGTATGCAGAACGCTAATAGCCTGATACAATTTTCCGCTATTTTTTCCAATTTTATCTTCAACTATAATTGTAAAAGGATAATCTTTTTTTATAATCTTTTCCATTTTACCTCACTTGTAAATTTAGGTTACATACTATTTCAGCACCGTCAATTTCCAAACCTGATTTTAAAGCTTCTTTAATGGCTTTTTTATCGGCCTTAAATTCGTAAGTGCCAAAATCTTTATTTTCAAAGTTATCAGCAAGCTTTACCGCCTCGCTCATTCGCAAGCTAACGGTAAATGTTCCTGCTTTTACTTTATCTTGTCCGCTTAGATGTAATATATCTTTGATATACCTTTCTAAGCTTTCAGTTTTATTTTCTAAAACTTTTCTTTTTTCGGCGATTCTCTTTTCTTCTGCCTTTAAGGCATCAATATCGGATTTAAAATTAGCTCTAACCTTGCAAAGAGCTTCCATTCCTTGTGCTAAAATTTCATCTCTTAATCGCTTTGCTTGTTCTTCTTGTTCCTCAAAAACCTCTCCGGTTTCCAAATCATAACATTCATTGATTAACTTTTCAGCAGCTAATACATCGTCATAAATACTCATTGTTATCCCCTTAAACTTGATTTAATCTGTGTTGATAAATTTTGTAGTCTTTTATATTCCGGAGAATCCTTTTCAAATTTATCTTTCCACTTATACCATAAAGCACCGAGCACTTTTTCACTTGTTGCATCACAAATTGCACGTTCAAATTCTGCGACCGTGTTCAAATCGTCAAAACTCTGTTTTTTTATTCCGCTTGCCGCATTTCCATCATCATCTTCGCACTCAATGTTAAGCATTGGCAAAAGAGAATATCTGCGAGCGTATGTAACCGCACCTCCCATTTGTTGCATATCTGGCTTTGCTGTTATCAAATCAAAAGTGCTTTCAAGCATCTCTCCGGTTTCGATGTGAACGATTCGCGTTCTTAATATTTGCCTCTCAACATTTTGTAAAAGAACAAAACCATTTTCTCTTATCTTCTGCTTTATCTCTTCAAATATATCACCTAAATCCGCATATTTTGATTTATAAAAAGGGTTATCACAATCCTTTTTTACGGGTTTAATTGAATTTAAAAGATTAGAATAAGCGGTTAAAAAATCTTTATTCATCTTTATTCTCCATAGTTAATTACCATTTACATCGCCAAGTATAATTTATATTTTTAAATAGTCAACAATTTTTTATATTTTTTTATAAAATTTTTGTTGACATTATATTTTTTTTGCTTAAATTAGGCTTTAGCAAGAGTTCTTGCTTTGGTATTAACTTTTATGGAGAGTATTAAAATGAATGAAGTTGGTGGAATTGATGTTCAACGCCTACAATCTTTAATTGAACGCATTGAGAGATTGGAAGAAGAAAAACAGGGAATCGCTTCTGATATTCGTGATGTTTATGCAGAGGCCAAAAGTGCCGGATATGACACTAAAACGATTCGTGCGGTTATTAAGCTTAGAAAATTAAACAATGCTGATAAAGATGAACAAGACACATTGCTTGAAACTTATAGAAACGCTTTAAATGTATAGGGGGATATTATGAGAATAGGGAGATTTGTTATTATGACGAAAAAAGAGCTTGAGAAAGAAAAACTTGAAACTGTGCAGCTATTATTTGATTTGTTCCGTTTTACACATAAAGAACACATTAACACACCAAATTATCACATTGTTCGCAAAGATGTGTTAAAGTATTTAAACAAAAATCAACACTTAATTGATGTTAAGAGATTGTAGACCTTAGGCGTGGTGCAATCTCCTCGTATCTGACTTGTTTTTACTCGCACCACGTCTTTATTTGAGGGTTGATAGCAATTTGTACCCATTGTTAAGCTTGATACCCTCTCCTTTATGGGGAAAGTAAAATAAATCTCCTCTTCTAAATATCAATGATACTTTCCCCTCCTTGTTTATAAGTTAAAGATTTAATTTGACTTAATTTTTCATTTTATTATTATAAAAATGCAGTAGGTTTTTATGTTGTATTATATGGGGTATTGCTATCCTACTGCGGCTTACCCCTCCTTTCTTAAAGGCAGTAGGATGCGTGAAAGTTTTATATTTTACAGAAGTTTTTTCGAATCATTAACAGATATGAATAAAGAGGCACAAGCTGATTGCTTGATGGCTTTGGCTGATTATGCTTTAAATGGAAATGAGCCTGTTATGACTCCTGAGGTTAAACTATTTTTTACCCTTATAAAACCCCAAGTTGATGCGAATAACAAACGCTATGAAAATGGCTGCAAAGGTGCTGAATTTGGAAAGCTTGGTGGACGTCCCAAAAAACCGCAAACAGAAGAAAACAAAACCCCTAAAAAACCCCTAAAAAACCCCAACCAAACCCCTAATGATAATGTTAATGATAATGTATATTTAAAAGAAAAAATAAATAAAAAAGAAAATTTAAGTTTTGTTAGTTCTGAAATTTCAAAAGTTGCTTCGTTGCACAATCTTAATAAAATGGAAGCATCGGTTTTTGTAACAACAGATTTTACGATTGATTTTGATAACGATGAGTTTTTTAAACCCTATGCCTGTGCTGATCCAAAATTAAGACAAGATGTAACTAACTGGATGATAAAAAATAAACTAAATCAACGAATTACAAAAAACTTTATTCAAAGACAAATATCAACTTTTGCTAAAAGACAGGGAAAGCTTGAAAATTTACTTACAACGCACAAACAACAAATTTGATATAGGAGATATGCCAAAATGATAAAACAATGCGACAGTCACAAAAAAAACCGCCTTAAAACGCATTATTCAAGAAAGAATATATCTAACCCCGCATATACTAAGATTTGGTTTTATAAGCCATGGGAGAGTCAACCTAGAGAAATTGAGGATAAAATAGACCTACGATGTTGCTATAATCTAGATGGAATAAGCTTTCATCAGATGCGTTTTATAAGGGAAAAAGCTATTGATAATGATACGCGGGATATCACTGCGGGATTATATTTTGAAACTAAAAAGGAAGAAAAATGTATATTTTAATTTTTTGCATAAATAACGAGCTTCAAGAGTTCACTGTTCCAAATCTTGATGATGCCACGTTGCATAATACCGTTACCCTATTTGATGATTGCCCACGAATTTTCTTGCTAAATCATACAAAAACAAAAGGTAGATTGTATTATAGCTTTAGAAAATTTATTGATTTTAAGGTGGTGCAAAAATGATTGAGATTATTAACGCCGATTGTTTGGAATATATCAAAAACGTAGCTGATAAAACTTTTGATGCGGTTATAACTGACCCACCGTATAAGCAAGAAGCACATACCAGAGGATTGTTAGCTAAGAGAAAATGCTTTAAAGAGATGTCTGCATGGACTAATATGGAAAATGACTGGTATAACGAATCGTTTCTTGATGAGCTTGTTAGAATATGCAAGTTTCCGAATATCGTTTTATTTTGCGGAAAGCGTGATTTAGCTGCGGTGCTGTATTATTGCGAATCCAAAAACTATTTTTACCACGTTTTACCGGTTATTAAAAAATCTCCAATGCCAATGACAGACAATACTTGGTTAAGCAATGAATACGCCGTTCATTTTACAGATAGAAAAATTGTTTATTCTAAACGGTATGAGGATAAACTTCCTTATTTTATAGTTGGTGGCAAAAAAGAAACACAGCACCCGAATGAAAAAGACCGTGATATGGTTATTCGTATAATCAGAAACATCACGCAAGAGGGAGATAAGGTTTTTGACCCGTTTTTAGGCTCAGGGACAACATCTGTGTGCTGCCAAGCATTAAATAGGGATTGTGTGGGTGTTGAGTTGTCAAGTAATTATTGTCAACTGGCTAAAGAGAGATTAGATTTAGAAAACGCTCAATTAGATTTATTTAAAACAAATGACTAGAAAAATTATTGATATGGAAACACTTGAGATTTATAATTCCATGAGTGATGCGGCAAAAAAATTAAATTGTACACCATCTCTTGTTTTTCTAACCATAATAAGAGGAAACCGAGCTAAAGGCCGCAAACTTGAATATCTTGATTTTTGGATTGAGTGTATGACGGCTAAAGAAAAAGAGAGATACACTAGGAAAAATAACATTTATTTTTTGTGAGGGCGGTAAAGGGTTTATATTCGGGAATACGCCTCTGTTACCACACAAACAGACCGCCCACCTTATACCCCTTGATTTATAAAAAAAATATGTTATCATTCCTATTAGGAGGTTAGGGAAATGAAAACACTAAAGAGAATTATAAAACAAATTCTGTCTTTTAGAATTTACTTTTATTACCGGAATAAATACGGGCAGTTGCAACAAATAAGGTTTAGAAAGCGTAAATAAATGACTAAACATTGCATACCTTGGAATAAAATTAAGGCTGAATACCTACAAGGTATTAAACCGAAAGAAATTGCAGAAAAATATGGGCTTACCCCCAAAAAACTACATGATAAAGCTAATGAGGAAAAATGGGTGGAAGAAAGACGGAAAATGTCCGAGAATGTCCGAGATTGCGTTCAGGATAAGATAAAAAACCTTACGAATAAAGCCCTACAAACCCTTGAAGATGTACTTAATAACCCCACATCTGAAACAAGGGATAAAATATCCGCATCTAAGGCCGTACTTGAAATAAGCGGGCTTAAAAGCGTTAAACAAGAAATTACTGGAAATGTTGAAGTCGGTTTTCCAATTATAAAGATTCTCCCGGTGTGTGCTGATGGAAGTGATAGTAAAAATTCCTGATAAATGCCTTTTTTTATTAAATGAAAAATACCGGTACAAGGTATTATTCGGGGGGCGGGGAAGCTCCAAATCGGCGAGTATAGGCCAGGCTTTGCTTATAAAATCTCTTGAAGATAAAATACGTATATTATGTGCTAGGCAAATACAAGTATCAATTAAAGACTCCGTTAAAAAGCTTTTGGAAGAATGGATTGAGCGGTTAGAACTATCAAAGTACTTCACGATAACAAACGAAGCTATACGTTCAGTAACGGGTTCCGAGTTTATATTTAAAGGGCTACAATCAAATACCACAGAAATTAAGTCTTTGCAAGGTATTAAATATGTCTGGGTGGAAGAGGCGGAATCTGTAACGGAAGAAGCTTGGGATATTCTTATACCTACAATTCGAGAGCCCGAATCGGAGATATGGATAAGCTTTAACCCTAATATGAAAACAGACCCCACGTATGATAGATTTATAACAAATAAGCCCAATAACTGTATATCTGTTGAAATGAACTATATGGACAATCCTTGGTTTCCTGATGTTTTGCGTGAGGAAATGGAGGCTTGTAAGCAATTAAATTATCCTAAATATGAACATATATGGCTAGGCGTTCCAAACGCTGAGGCTGGTAATTTAATTAAAATGGATAAATTCCAACGTTACAAGAATCCACCGCAAGCATTCGATTCGGTGTTTATCTGTTGCGATACTGCTTTTAGTGAAAAGAAATCAGCTGACGATTCCGCTTTTATGCTTATGGGGGTTAAGGGTAAAGATAAGTATATTTTAGACATATACTGTAAAAAAGTAACGTTTGTTGACTTATGCCGTGATTTAAAAAGCTTTTATCTGTTAGCTGTGGATAAGTACGCTCAAACAAGTGCTTTTACGGGTGTGTATATTGAAAACAAAGCTAGCGGTATATCTCTTATTCAGCAATTAAGAAGTGAGGGAATCCCTGTTTCTGAAATATATCCGACTGTTCACAATGCGGAATTAAAGAAAGATGTTGTAGCTGATAAGTACACTCGTTTCTTGGAAATAGAATCGGAGCTTGATAGCGGTTTTGTGTGGCTACCGGAATCAGCATCTTGGTTGCCTGAATTTACGGTACAATGCGAGGGATTTAAGGGCGGAAAACAAGATACTAAAGATGATGGAGTCGATACCTTAATTTATAGTCTGAAGATAGCAAAAAGAAACGCAGCATCTGATTGGGATGCCTTTAGGCGGGCTTTTAGCTAATTTAATTTATATTTTGGGGCTTTACAAATTAGTTTTATGTTCTAACATAAAATAAAGAGGTAAGGAAAATGGAAGAATTTTTAAATAAAATCAAAGAATATTTAATCATATCTATCGTGATGTCTGTTTCTAGCTTATGCTTAAACCCTAGTAAAAGCTTTATATTATCTTTAAGAAATTCTTTGATTTCTTTTTTTATTCCGATGTTTGTTGGTATGTTTATTCATTCACGAGTTGAAGACGAATTTATGCGTTATGGTATTGTAGGATTTTCAGGGTTACTTGCTATTTGGTTATATGAATTATGCTTGTCTTTGTTAGGTTATATTAAAGAGAACCCGGACAAGCTTTTATTTTGGATTAAAAAGGATTAAAATATGTGGTTCAAGAAAAAAGAATCTCCAAAAGTTCAAGAAGTACAAGCTTTTAATGAGGCTGCTTTTTCATCTTTGAAAGAAAATATTACTCCGTCAGAGCCTGTTACATTAGCTAAAATTCGTTTAGAAAATGGTGCCTCAGATATTGGAGCAAATAGAGGACGGGAGCTATATGAAGCACATAAAACGAAAGTAAGCAATCAATGGATTAACCCATTACAATCTATAAATTCAGGCTATGGCAATGCTCAACTGTCTATTTATAATTATCAAAATGTAAATTACTTTGAGTGTTATGCTTTAGCTCAAGACCCAATGATGAACAAGATTTTTAATGTCTTATCCGAGACTCCTTTTGCTAACGGTGGGGAAGTTGTATCTGAATTATCTGAAGAGGAATTAAAAACCTTAGATGTGGCAAACAAAAAATACAATGTACATAAATTGTTAGTTGATGCTGTAAGAAGCAATTATGTAACTGGTGGTTGCCTTGTCTTTATGGATTTTGGAGAAGATGAAAAACTTGAAGAGCCATTAGACCTTAAAAATAAGGATATGAAGACTTTTAAGGGCTTTAGGCATATTGACCCGATAAACGTTGTTGCTATTGATGTTAATAGCTCAGAGCCAGCCAAATCGGATTATATGAAACCGAATAAATGGTATGTTGTAGGTTTGGGTTCTGTACATCATAGCCGTTTCTTGAAATTTGAGGAAAATGTACCTGAACTTATGATGCGACCAATGACAATGTATTTTGGTATGCCATTAACGCTTTTGATTAAACAAGATGTCGCAAACTCCAATTTAGCAAGTCAAGGTTTGGCCAACCTCTTAAACCGATTCCGTTATTTATACCTGAAGACTGAAGACCAAAACTTTACAGGAGCGGGGGCAATGAATTTCCGTAAGCGGTTAGAAACAATGTCATTGGTTCAAGATAATTTCGGCATATACCCGCTTAAATCAACTGAAGATATGACACAATTAACAACATCCCTTGCTGGTATGGCTGAAAACTGCGAGTTCTTTTTCCAGATTTTGGCTGCTAAAACAGATATTACAATGTCAATCTTGCTAGGTAAAGGGGCACAAGGTTTATCCGGTACTTTAGAGGGAGAGCGTAAGAACTTCTATGACCGAATCCGCACTATTCAGGAATCGGTTAAAAAGAATATCCTAACCATTGAGGGTATTATATACGGTGCAGAAACAGACGGTGTATATAAAGAATTTGCTGACTATGTATTTAATCCGCTTGAACAAGAAACAGAACGGGAAAAATCCGAAAATCTGCGTTCTTATGTGGAAGTTACAAAATCCCTTGTTGAGCTGGGTGTATCCGCTGATAAGGCTCTTGAATGGCTTAAAGGGTTTAAGGACTTTAAGCTTGATAAGGTTGAAGTTGATTTAGAAACGCCAGGTTTATTTGATTATGACGAGGGAGGAGAGGAAACCGACCCTTTTACAGAAACTGAAAATTCAGAATTCCAAGAATCTGAACATCCAAGAGATAAAAAAGGACAATTTTCAAAAACTGTAAGCATAGATTTTACCAAAGACAATATTTTACCGAATCTTAATCAAGAACAATTAGATGTTTTGGGTGTCGAAAACAAACCTGTTTTATTGAAAAAGAGCGTTATCGATAGAACACAATCACAACATCCGGAAGTTTCCCCAGAAGATTATAAAGAGATTATAGAAACAGCATTATATAATCCTGACTTGGTTGTTCCTGGTAATGAGAAAAAGCCATATTATAATTTTATTGCAAGGGTGGGAGAAGATAAAAACTCGGTTGTTCTTTTGGAGGTTTCTAATGAAAAAGAAAATTTTGAGATTGTTCATATACATTGGGCACGTGATAAATCTCGTAAAAGTTTAGAAAGAAAAGGAGCTAGAATTGAAAAAAGATAGATTGGGAGGACGACCAACCCCATCTAAGGGAATCCCTCCATCGTATAGTTTTATAACTAAACGGCAGGCGAGGTCGAATTTTCTGCAGTTCAATCTATCTTTTGTAACTTTAGTATAACAATTTTTTTAGGAAAAGTCAAGAGAAAAATGGAATTTTCTAAAGAAAAGGAAAAATGGCTAGAATCTCGTAAAACCTCACTAAAGGGGTATTACGTTGGCGATACCATAGCAAAGGCAAAACACGCCGATGTTTATTATCGTGAGGCTTTAGATAAAGAGCTTGACCGTTTTATATCTTCTTTACAAAAAGAGCTTAAATCTGTTTATTCTGTTATTAAGGTTGAAAATGCAGCGACAAAACGCAAGCCATCCATAGCTAGCGTTAGAATTGTCTTAAATGCTTATAAGAATGCAAAGCTTAAAATACTGCTTAAAAACTCTCGTAAAATTATTGAGAAATGGCTTAAATTGGCAACAAATGCAACCGATAAATCCATTAAGAAAATCCTCTTTAATATGGCGGGTAAAGAACTTGCTATTGAGTATGATTCCGCTTACGATGAAGCTTTAAAGCTTATGATACAAAGGAACGTCCAGCTTATTACAAATACCGCTACTCAAACCCTGACAAACATTGAAAATATTGTTTATAATGGTATGACAACTGGTAGAGGGTGGAAAGACCTAGAGGGTGAAATGTACAAACAGACCCATATAAGCCGTGATAGAATTAAGCTTATAGCCCAAGACCAAACAAACAAAACGAATCAAGCACTTAATCAATTAGGACAACAGGCTGCAGGTATTAAGTATTTTGAATGGTGGGGTGCTGCCGATGAGCGTGAGCGTGAGTTGCATTGGGTGCTTAATGGTAAAATATTTAAGTGGGGGGATTCGCCTGAAAGATTGCCAATAATTGATACGTATGGAACGAGAGGCTATCCGGGTGATGCTGTTCGGTGCAGATGTTCGAGTCGCCCTGTTTGGATTATGTCCGGCTATAAAGCGGTATGGCAAGGCGACAATAAAGGGTATAAAATTATTAAGTCTAGGTAGTTGACAACTATTTACAAGACTTTATTTTTAAAGGTAGGGAGAAAATATGTTTTACAAAATTGAGAACTCTTTACAATTAAGACACAAAGATGAAAACGGCTATTTAACCGTTGAAAAATCCCCTATTCTCAAAAGTGGGATATTGGAGTATTTTGGCTCTGAATTATTGCCTGAGGGAGCTAATACCGTTGATGGGGTTAAGGTTGACCCCGATAAGATTTATAAAGTTTTTATTCCGGTTGAGGAATTGGAAAAAGGTAAAGATAGCTTTAAAATGCTACCTATCACAGACGACCACACTTGGCTAGGTAAAGAGGGCGAAGACCCTAAAGAATATCAGGTTGGACAGACTGGCGAGGGTGTTTATGTGGAAGATGGCCTTTTGTATGTTCCTCTTAAATTTACCGGAAAAGAGATTGTATCCGAAGTTGAAAATCACGATAAAGAAGAATTGTCAGCAAGCTATTATAACAGGTTTGTAAAGTCAGACAATCCGGCTTATGATTTTGTAGCCAAGGATATAAAGGGCAATCACCTTGCCCTAGTGGACAAGGGGCGATGTGGCTCTGATGTTCGTGTTTTAAACTCAAAGGGAGAAAATAAAATGGCTGCAAAGTCTAAAAGTGCTAATAAGGCCGTTCTTGAACTTGATGGTAAAAGAATTGACCTTGACCGTTTCTTCTCTGAAGAGGAGAGCGAAAAAGAAGATGGCGTAGATGTTCATGAAGATTCTATCTCTGAAAATGAAGATAAAAGAGAAATTATCCGTGAAATTATGGCCGTTGCTGGTAAAGCTAACGAAGATTTTGAGGGTGGCGAAGACGAAAAAGTACGTGAGATTGCAAAACTTGCGGAAAAATTGGCTTACAATCCGTCTGAAGATTCTGAAACTGATAACGCTAAAACTTGTAATGAAGACAAGCGTGAACTGATTGACGAAATCGGCGGTATCTTGAAAGATAAGCTTGACGAGGAATTATGGCGTACAGTTATGGAAAAAGCCCAAAAATTGGCTTATGAACCGTCTGAAGATTCTAAATCTGATAATGAAGACCCTGAAGAAAAGAAAGAGGAAAAGGAAGAGGATAAAGACGAATCTAAATCTATGAATTATGATGCTCTTTATACTCGTATTTCTAATTCTTTCAAGGCTGAAGCAGAAAAAGCGGAAAAAGCTAAAGTAAAAGCTTATAATGCCGCCCGCTCTGTTGTAGGTGACTTTAATCCTTTCGGAATGTCTGAAAAAGATTTATACGTTAAGGCTCTTAATCATTTAAGCGTTGCTTTAGATGGTAAAGAAACTGTTGCGGAATTAGCCGCTATGTTAAAGGCTTGTTCTGCTGTAAGAAGTAAGGTTGATAACAGCTTTACTTATGGTGTCATCGGTAAAGATGAACGTGAATTTAATATTTAAGGAGAAACAAAAATGGCTTTTCAGTCTCAAGTTTTTATTGAACAGGCATTAGGTAAGCCGGGTACAATTTCTCGTGCTAATCCTGTTACAAAATTGCCGATGGTTGCTGAGGGTAATGCTGTTTATGCTGGTGGGTTTGTTTTTGCGGGTACTAACCCGGAATTGCAAGTTCAGGGTGCATCTGCATCTACTTCCGCCCAGACGGCTGTTGAGGGTTTTGTAGTGTTTGAACGCTACCAAGCTCCGCTTAATATGAATGATAGCTTGCTGGTTAATGAGGGTGAAGAAGTAGCTGTTGTTAAAAAAGGCTATTGCTATGCTATCTCAACAACCACCGCTACTAAAGGACAGAAAGTTCTTGTTGATACGACTACAGGCGTTATCACAACTGGTGATTCTGCTTCCGGTGGTGCTATTGATACTGGCTGGGTTGTTGTAACTGGTGGTGCTGCTAACCAAGTATGCGAAATTGCTTGCTTGTAATGGAGGTTTAGAAAATGGTTAAAATTAAAGTTAATAACGAGAAATCTATTGCAGATATGGAGAATAAAGAACTCTTAACTCGTGCAATGAATAAAGGTATTATCAGTGTTGAATCTAAGGTAAGCAATGCTGCCGCTAACTGGGTTTCTACTCCGAATATCAATACTCCGTTTGGTGCTTTGGCTTATATCCGTCCACAGGCCATTGAAGTTTTGACAGCTCCACGTGTTTCTGACCGTTTAGCTGCTCCAAGTAAAAATGGTAACTGGGGCGATGAAATCGTAAATATCAAAATCAAAGAATACAGTGGTTCGGTTTCTCCGGATGATGGTACTTCTGCAGATGTTTTACGCTCTCAAGCTAACTATAGCAATCAGGTTCGTGGTGTTTATTACTACTCTACATGGTGGTACTCTACTGACCGGGCTGAGGCAACAGCTGGTGCTTTTGCTGAAAACTATCGTGCCGACCAAGCTGAAGCTGCAATGCGTACAATGGCTATTGCTCGTAACAATTACTTCTTCAGTGGTATCGAAACAACTGGAAACGCCGCTCAGATTAACGGTTTATTGAATGCCCCTGAATTGGGTGCTTACGATGCTGTTTCCGGTGGTGTATGGGAATCTAAAGAGCCCGAAGCTATTGCTAACGATATTACAACCGCTTATGTTAAACTCAACGCTCAAACACAAGGTTTAGTCGGTGAGGGTATTGCTAGCGGCCGTGGTAAGCTTGTTCTTGCTGTTGCATCAACATCTGAAGGACAGTTGAACAGAGTTAATGGTTTCGGTAAATCTGCTATGTCTATGTTAAAAGAAACATACGGAGACAGACTCGAAGTTGTATCTGTTCCACAGTTCACAAACGCAGATTCTAATTCTGATGTATTCTATCTGATATATGAAGAAGCAGGATTCGAAACGATGTTGAACTCTTATGTTGAGATGACTCGTGCATATCCTATCTTTGTTGAAGATAGCACAACTCGCCAGAAACTGAGTGCGGCAACATCTGGTGCTATTGTAGCTTATCCGGCTTTTGTTGTACGTTACAACGGATTGACAGCTGCTTAAACTTAACAGGGCGGGTTAATAGCCCGCCCCTTTTAAGAAGAGGTATAAAATGCCTATTATCATTAAAAAAGGAACTTGTCCATCAGCTTTTAATTTGGGGAATGGTCGCCGTGTATTGCTCCAAGTAGGAGAGGGTGGCGGAGATTTCTTAAATATCGTTTCTGATAAAGATTTTGAGGATTTAATGCACGAATATGGGTCTTTTATTCAACCCCGTATAAGAAGTGAAAAAAATCCGAATGGTTGCTTTATCATAAGCGATAAAAAAGATTATGCGACAGATTTCGGAAAAGAAGTCGGTAAAGTTCGTGATGGTTCTTCTAAAATTGAAATCAAAGAAGAAGAGCCAAAAATTGAAAAGATTGAAGTAACTTCTAAAAAGAAGAAAAAGAAATGATGCAGATAGAGCTTGATTTAACGCAGTTTATGCAATGGTTCCCCGCTCTTGGAGAGGTAACACAGGAAGAGCTTAACGCCGCTTATGCGGGGGCTCAAAGTTATATTTCTACATACGTTGGAGAGATTGAACTTCCTGAGAATTTACAAATCAGAGGGGTTTATCTTGCATCTGCCCATCAGCTTTATTTAATACAAAATCCGTCTATTGTGGCTCAAGGTAAAGTTGCAAGTGCTTCAGAGGGTTCGGTAAGTGCAAGTTTTACACAGCCACAATTTAAGAATTGGTTTGATTATTGGTTGTCTTTATCCCCTTATGGCCTTGAGTTGTTAGCGATATTGTCGCAAGTTCAACCTCCCATGCCAAAACGTCCGGTTGGTTCATATCCTTATTATAATGCGGGGTATCGTGTTAAAGGTTGAGTTTGATATAAAAGGCATTGAAGAATTATGCGACAAGCTCAAAAAGGATTTGAAAAGCGTTAAAGGGGCAAGAGCGGGTATTATTAAAGATATGTCTTATCCTGACGAAGAGATAGAACTTCCTAACGGTAAGACAATCAAAAAAAAAGGTGCTAAAGTTCGAGATGTTGCTTTATGGAATGAGTACGGCACGGAATCAATTCCGCCCCGTCCATTTTTAAGAAAAACATTAAAGAAACAAGAAAATTGGGTAAAGTTTGTAAAAGAAAACTTTGATTCCAATCAAGACGGCACTATGACATTAAATAGAATCGCCCGTGAAGTCGGTTTAATAATGCAAACAGACATAAAGGATTCTATTGATTCAAATATTCAGCCAGCCAATTCTCCGATAACGATTAATGGTGGGTGGATGACAAAGAACGGAAAACGTTTTTATGTTAAGGGTAAAAAAGGAAGCACCAAAACCTTAACAGATACAAGAACTCTTTTTAATTCGGTGCATTATGAGGTAATAAAAGGTGGTTCAGGGTCTTAATTTACATCAAATAGCGGGTTCAGCTCTTGCGTTTGTTAATCCGTGGCAAGAAATGGTATTTACAAAGACTTCTACCATATGGAGTCCTGATTCTCGTGTTCCACAAACAACCACCGAAGAGGTTACTGTTCAAGGTAAATTACAACCCGCCAATTTACAGACATTGTCAGAAATGGGATATACATTAAGAGAATACCAGTATTACCGGGTATATCTCAACTTAAACGCCACCCAATTGGATAAGCTTAGGCAATTAGGATCTGATACTTTTGTTTGTAATGGGGATACGTATAGAATAACAGATAAATCAGATTGGCAACAAAATGGCTGGACAGAGGCATACTGCTACCTTGATTCTGTTGATAATAAACAAGGAGAAGATAATGACTGAAAAAGAAGTATATGATTATCTTCAAAGTCTTCTACCTCAAGGAATGCAGTTTGTTGACCCATATCTTGATGAATTACCGCAACCGCTGGGCGATTGGGCTCAAATGAATGTTTTAAACCGCTCAAATATAGCGTGGTCGCAATCCCGCTTTTTAGAAACAAATGAAACGGGCGGTGTTTGGGCGTATGACATAGAGAGAATTTATACTATTCAGTTTGATTTTTACGGGGCGAATGCTTTTGATAATGCTGCCGAATTTCAACAGAATTTACAAGTTTCTATTATAAATGACGAAAATGAACTGATGGATTTTAAATCTGTCGGGGCTATTGAAAACAGAACTTTTTTAATGGAAAATAAAAAGTATCAAAGACGTTATGGATTCGATGTGGATTTATTCGTCATTGATACCATAACACAGACAAGCCCGTATTTTGATAAGATTAAATATAAGATTGTCAATAGAGGGAATAACTTTAACAAGGAGAATGATTGATGTCGTTACCATATTCAGCTATTGTTCCGATTTCGGCAACAGTTTCTAGTGCGGCATTTACCACAGAAAAAAAGCATATTCTTTTAGCTATGGTAAATGACCTTATTCCGACCTCTGTTCCTTATTTGGAATTTTCGGGTGCAAGTGCTGTTACAGATTTCGGGGCTTATTTCGGGCAATCTATACCGGAATATACACAAATTCAAAAATATTTTGGCTTTTTATCTAAAGGGGGAAGCGCACCGGAAAAAGCGGTTATTGCTCGTTGGTTTAAAGAAGCCGCTGCGCCGTTTATTAAAGGTAGCTCTGATATAAATTCAGTTGCGGGTTTTAAAGCCGTTTCAGATGGTTCTTTTAAGATTACCATTGATGGGGAAGATGTAGAAGCAACAGGCTTGAATTTTTCAAGCGTAAATTATTATTCTGATATTGCTAATGTTTTACAAGGTGGTTTAACCGGCAAAGCAACAGTTGTTTATAATACAACCACAAAAGGCTTTATTATTACCAGCTTAAAAACTGGTTCAGAAGCTACGATCGGCGCAATTAGTGAGGGAACAAGCGGAACAGATATTTCCGGTTTTTTAGGTATGGAAAATCCAGTTCTTTCTCAAGGTGCTAATGCTGAAACTTTTGCACAGTTTTGCGATAGAATTTATAATGCCAATAGTGCGGGTTATTCTATTACAACCCTTGAGGAATTGACTGAAGACGATATCGTTCCGGCTGTTCAATGGTTACAGCTTGCAACAGGTGGGCAGACCTATAACACAGTTGTTCGTTTAGTCTTCAACTTCAAAGATAAAGCAACTGCAAAAGCAATTAGTGCGACCTTGTCAGCTTTAAGCTATACAGGGTATGTTTTAACATACGACCCATACGGCGAATATGTAAATATTCTTGATTGTGCTATTTGTGCAAGTATTGATTATGAAGTAGTTAACGGAGCTATTAATTTCAACTTCCAGCCTGCTGCCGGTTATACCGCAATTACAGGTCTTGGAACTGTTGTAGATTATCAGCAAGGCTTAACCAATTCAAGCCTCATGGAAGAACTTAATCAGGCTAAAATTTCCACCGTTTATTCTTTAGGCTTTGGTACTCAAGAGCAAGTATTTTACGGTTTCGGTTTGATGGCTGGTGCTTTTGGTTCTGAAGACGTACAAGTTAACGAATCCGCACTTGAACAGGCTTTACAGTTATCTATCATTAACGCCCTTGCTGCTTTGAATAAAATAAAAGCTCAAGGTGCAGATGCTGCCGCTTTAATTGGTTCTTTGTTAGGAACACCTTTAGAGCAGTTTAAAGATAACGGTTCTATTGCCCGCAATGGTACTTTGTCAAATACTGATAGAATTAGCATTGCACAGGCAACGGGCAACCCTGACGCCGCTGATGCAGTCGCAAATAATGGTTATTACTTCCAAATTCAACCGCTGACAGATAATGATATTGCTAACAGACAAGTTAGAGTTCTTATCTGTTATCTATGCGGTGGAGTAATTAACAAAGTCCAAATTATCAACAGAATCTACGGTGCGTAGGAGGTATAAATGGCTAATATTTCAACAAACAAAACAGGTTTTAAAAAGCTCAAATATACAATGACAGCTTTGCCTGTAATTCCGGCTTTAGTGTTGGATGGCTTTGCTAGTGATGGTATAAGCTGGGATAACATTGAGCCCGCTAATGTTAAGCTTGGAGCCGATGGTTTAGCGGCAGTAAATCAAAAACCAGTTTTATATACTGGTACATTTACGCTCTTGCCAAATTCAAATTGTCGTAATATACTTGACACGCTGGTTGGCACGACAACGCCTGTTTGGGGTGTAGATTTGATTGACTACGCCATTGTTTTAACCGAAACCAATACGACCACTAGAACAAAAACTGTTTATACTGGTGGAACTATTGACCAAGCTGATGGCGGAAACTCTGCTAACCTTGACGATGGACAAGGAAATAAAACATATCGTGTAACCTTTACGGGTAGAGCGGTATTGCCGATTTAAGGGAGAGAGCTATGGATAGCACTAAAAAAATCAAAATTAAAGACTTTGAAAATGAGTTTTATTTTACGATTAACCTTTTTGATGCCGAAAAAGGGCTAGATTTCATTGATAGCACGATTGGCAGAATGAGAGGGGTGCTATCCATAAAACCTTACATTGACGATTTGTTACCGTTAGCTGATTTAACAGACCCAACAGGAAAAGTCGTTAAGCAAGGAATGACAAGACAAGATTGTCTTGCTATGTTTAAGAATCCTTTATCGATTATTGAGTTATGTACAGAGATTTTTAAGTTTCAAGAGGTTTTTTTAAAAGACTCCGCGACCTTCCAGCCATTGATAAACACAGTCAAAGGTATTTGGAATACCAAAGTTTCGGAGTCTCAAACATCATCGGAAACGTTATCTCTGACAAAATAAGCGTTTCAGACTTAAAGAATTTAAATCTTAAAGAGTTTTATATTCTGCAAGTTGTCGCTTTAGTAAATTGTCAAAATGAAATTGTAGCATCTAACAAGGTGAAATATGGCAAACAACGCAGTTATTAACTTTTTATTCAATTCACAAGGAGCAATAAAGGCTATTGAGGACTTTAAGTCTAAAATGGGTCAAACTATTGACTCTATATCAAAAAGCACAGCTGCGAAATTTGGGGCTTTAGGTGCTGCTCTTGGTGGCGTTGCCTCAATTAAAAAAGTATATGACGAAACATTAAAGCTTTCTGAATTATCGGAAACCTTTAGATTGCCTATTGAACAGGTTAGCAAATTCTCGAATACGCTTGCTTTATTTGGCGGGGATACAGACCAAGCTGTTGGTGATTTGCAGGCACTAGAGCAAGCAATAACTGATTTATGGACAACCGCATCCGGTCCGTTAAAGAATGTGGGCTCACAAATAGGACTCACTCTTTCCAAAACTGATACATCACTTGATATTATTGATAAGTTAAGAGAAAAGTTTAAAGGTTTAAACGAAGATGCACAAATAAAAGTCGCTCAAGAGTTAGGTCTGTCAAGTCCAGCCACTTTAAGAATGTTGCGTGCCTCAAATGAGGAATATGCACAAATGCGAGAGCGGGCGGCATCTATGGGTGTTATTAACTCAGATACTCAAAAAAGAGTTATACAGTTCCAGCGAACGATTGCAGGACTTAAACAATCCTTTATTGCTGTTGGAACTTCTTTACTTGGGTTCGTGGCACCTGCTTTAGATAAAGTTTCTCAAGCTATGGAGTGGCTAGCCAATCAAAGTGATACTGTAAAAACGCTTGTCTTAGGATTACCTATAGCCTTTGGGGCTTTAAATGTTGCATTACCTATTATCACCGGACTAGGCTCAAGCTTTAT
>JAFLUK010000130.1 GCA_022508865.1 Oscillospiraceae bacterium
ACTTTATTATACTAATATTGTAAAGTGGTATTATGACGAAATTTAAGAAAAAAACATATTATTTTCTCCGAAAAATTGTAAAACTGTATAAATTTATGCAATATTTGAAAAACTTATGAATTTTTATGCAAAAATTCTTGATTTATTTGCTGAAATATATTAGTATATAAATGATTTTAAATTTAAGGGGTAATAACTAATGAAAAAACTTTTATCAATCGTTTTAGTTGCGTTAATGCTGTGTTCAACAGCAGTTATGATGTCAGCTTGCGGTGAAAGCGGCAAAACAATTAATAGTGAAAAAGACCTTGAAGGTGCAAAGATTGGTGTTCAGCTTGGTACAACAGGTGATGAACTTGCATCTGATGTTAAGGATGCTAAGGTTGAGCGTTACAACAAGGGCGCAGATGCTGTTCTTGCTTTGTCACAGGGTAAGATTGATTGTGTTATCATAGACAGCGAGCCTGCAAAGGCATTTGTTGCTGATAATGACAAGCTCAAAATTCTTGACACACCTTTTGCAACAGAAGAATATGCAATCTGTATGGATAAGGGCAATGATGACCTGCTGAAAAAGTTTAATACAGCTTTGGCAGAAATTAAAGAAGAGGGTATTGACAAGGATATTGTTAATAACTACATAGGTGATAATATCGGCAAAACTCCATACAAAACTCCTGAAGGAACAAAGTATCCTAACGGTGAGCTTCATATGGCTACAAATGCTGAATTCAAGCCCTATGAATTTTATGACAACGGCGAAATCGTAGGTATTGACGTTATGATGGCCAAGGCTATATGCGATAAGCTGGGATATGAGCTTGTGATTGACGATATGGCTTTCAAGGCTGTTATCAATGCAGTTAAGTCAGGTAAGTCAGACTTTGGTATGGCAGGTATGACTGTAACAGAGGACAGACTTAAGTCTGTAGACTTTACAGATACTTATGCAGATTCAACACAGGTTATTATTGTTAAGAAGTAATCATATAATAACAAAGGTAATGTGCAGCCGCTTTGCGGCTGCACATATTTAGGTTAAGGGATAATTTGATATGAGTGATTTTTTAAATGGTATTGTAGAGGGTTTTTCAAAAACCTTTATAGATCAGGACAGATGGAAGCAATTTCTTGAAGGTCTTGAGGTTACAATAGGAATAACAATACTGGCGGCAATACTCGGTATTGTTCTGGGCTTTCTTATTGCTATTGTCCGTTCTACATATGATATGAATTTAAAGGGCAAAAAGTGTAAGCGCTTTAGTGACTATGTTCTTAAATTTCTTAATTTTATTTGTAATTTATACATAACTGTTGTTCGCGGTACACCAACAGTAGTACAGCTTATGATTATGTACTATATCATTTTTGCCTCCTTCAGCAATGGTTTTATTCCGGCTTTTATTGCTTTTGGTATAAATTCAGGTGCATATGTGGCAGAGATAGTTCGTTCAGGTATTATGTCTATTGACAAAGGTCAGTTTGAAGCAAGCCGTTCTCTTGGCTTTGATTACAAAAGAACTATGTGGCATGTTGTCATTCCGCAGGCATTTAAAAATATCCTTCCGGCTCTGGGTAACGAATTTATTGTTCTTGTAAAAGAAACATCTATTGCAGGTTACGTTGCACTTACCGATATTACAAAGGTCGGAGATATTATACAGGGGGCTACATACGACCCATTCTTCCCGCTTATTTCTGTAGCTCTTATTTACCTTGTAATTGTTCTTATTCTCTCATATTTCTTGAAAAAGTTGGAGAGGAGGCTTCGTAACAGTGACCACTAATAGCAAAAATAACAACGAAATCTTAATTAAGGTTGAGGATTTGAAAAAGTCCTTTGGTGACAATCATGTTCTAAAGGGTGTAAATGCAAAAATTTGCAAGGGCGATGTAATGGTTGTAATCGGTGCATCAGGCTCGGGTAAATCCACTTTTTTGCGGTGTCTTAACCTTTTGGAGGAGCCTACAGCAGGTAAAATCTTTTTTGAAGGTACAGACATAACAGATGCAAAAATAGACATTAATCTTCACAGAAGAAAAATGGGAATGGTGTTTCAGCAGTTTAATCTTTTCCCTCATATGACAGTACTTAAAAATATGATAATCGGTCCTGTGAAGCTCCTTAATAAAAGCAAGGAAGAGGCAACAAAAACTGCGATGGCACTTCTTGAAAGGGTAGGCCTTGCAGACAGAGCCAATGACTATCCTTCACAGCTGTCAGGCGGACAAAAGCAGAGAATTGCAATTGTGAGAGCGCTTTGTATGGACCCTGATGTAATGCTTTTTGACGAACCAACATCAGCTCTTGACCCTGAAATGGTAGGAGAAGTTCTTGAGGTAATGAAAAGCCTTGCAAAAGAAGGTATGACAATGGTTGTTGTTACCCACGAAATGGGCTTTGCAAGGGAAGTGGGAACAGAAGTTGTGTTTGTTGATGAGGGTGTTATTGTTGAACAAGCGCCTCCGCAAGAATTTTTTACAAATCCAAAGAGTGAAAGATTAAAAGACTTTTTATCCAAGGTGTTCTAAAAATCAGTTGACTATAAAAATATAAAAAACAATCCGAGTTAATCAATTATCATGATAAACTCGGATTGCCATTTTTAAGCCTTGAAAAATTTGAAAAATATTTACTTGACATTTTACCAAAACTTGTGTACAATTCTTTTGGTGAAAATTTTATTTTCTGTTTTTGACTTAATATTTGCGAGTGTGGCGGAATCGGCAGACGCGCTAGATTTCGGTAATGCTACCTCGGTGATTTAATTATGGAATTCTTTAACTATAAAAAATCCGAAAAGATTATTTTTCTCATATTAACTATACTTTGCATTTGTTTATTTGTTTCATTTGGCTATGAACTTATATTAAAAGATTTTGATATCCAAGCGTTTGTTTTATTCATAACATTTGGTATTATTTCCATAATATTTTCTATAATAAGTTTAATCACTTTCGGAAGTAAAACTATTCTGCAAGAAAACGGAGTGACTTATAAAACAATTTTCAGAAGTAGTTTTCACAGTTGGGACGAGATTAATTTTGTCGCAGAATATAAATTAACTTTACGTTCCATTTCAACTCCGTTTAACGGAATAATATGTTCATTTGATTTAGAAAAAGACGACATCAAGTTCCATCATTTTGCAAAAGGAGCATACACCTGCAACAAACACTATTTCTGTTTTCCATATTCAGAGGAATCTATTAATTATATAATTGCTAACCTTCCTTCGGATAAATTTCTTGGTTTGGTTTTTACAGACGAGAGTTTTAATTAAGTATAAGTTTATTTTACATAGTCAATTTTAAATAATTTTTATTATATACGCGGGTGTGGCGGAATTGGCAGACGCGCTAGATTTAGGTTCTAGTGGCAACACCGTGCAGGTTCAAGTCCTGTCACCCGCACCAAACAATAAAAATCCGAACCTTATTCCAGTTAGAGATGGGTTCGGATTTTTATTTTTATATATTCATTCAAAATTATGAAATATGTTTAACTACTTAAGATGATAAATTATTAATTGAATGTTAAAACATAAAATTTTTGTACAATCCTTTACAAGCATGTAAAAAAGTAGGCAAGCAGAAGTGCTCGCCCACCATTAATATGATTTACTATTTTAGTTCTTTTAGAATTTGCTTTTTAATGAGAATCCACGTATCTTCTGGGAGTTTATTGAATTTAAAATAAGTTCCATAAATGCCTGTGCTGTTTGAATCGGCTCTTAATACTCTGGATCGTTGTTTATTGTTGTCCTCGCTTTTTATCGCAAAGGGATGCAATTTAAGGATAAGACTTAAAAGTCCTTCCACATCAATAATCCCATATTTTTTGATAAAATCAATTGTTTTTGACACAGCTATATTTATATCCGACTCAAATGGTAAACATCCTAATGATTGAGCACCCGTTTGTACTTTTTCCGAATTGATTGAAATATGAGAATAATCACTGCATAATTCAAAAAAAATCTGCAGCATGTTATCGTCATTCGAAAGTAACGCTTTTATTTCATTATTTCTATTTATTTCACTCAATTCTTTTCTAAAAAGATTTAATTTGTATTCATTTATTTTCATATTTAATCCTCCTGCTAGTATCATTTCAATTATTATAAGACATAACTAAAATAATAGCAATACAAAATATAGTATATACTAGTATATTATTTTTATAATATAACACTACAATAATTATTCATGAGTTGACATAAACATTCTATCCGTCAGATTCCCTTCCTTATCATAGCAATCCTTATGTCGTTGGAATTTAGCGTTGAGATTGATTTTGATGTTCAGCTTTCTATCCTTTTCAGAGATAAGGATACTATC
>JAFLUK010000131.1 GCA_022508865.1 Oscillospiraceae bacterium
TTCTTCATCAAGAATCATACCATGTGTAAGCACAGCTTTGTATGGCGCCTTACCTGTGGTTGCAACAGATGTAAGCAGTGAACTTTGGAACCACCCTCTGTACTGGTCGTTACCCTCAAGATAAAGGTCAGCAGGCCATGTGAGGTAATCTCTCTTTTTAACTACCGCTGCGTGAGATGAACCACTGTCAAACCATACATCCATAATATCTTTTTCTTTATCAAATTCTGTGGAACCGCACTTCTGACACTTTGTACCCTGTGGAAGAATTTCATCTGCTGTGTGGTTGTACCAAGCATTAGAACCTTCTTTTTCAAATAAATCAGCAACGGCAAACATTGCATCTTTATCAATATGAGCTTCGCCGCATTCTTTACAGAAGAAAATCGGAATGGGTACACCCCATTTTCTTTGACGGGAAATACACCAGTCTTTTCTATCCTTTACCATATTGGTAATTCTGTCCTTACCCCAGGCAGGAATCCACTGAACAGTATTAATAGCATCAACAGCTTCTTCCTTAAAGTCATCAACCGAGCAGAACCACTGGTCTGTTGCTCTGAACAGGATTGGTGTCTTACATCTCCAACAATGGGGATACTGATGGACAATTTTTTTAAGGGCAAAGAGAGCGCCTGTTTCATCAAGATGAATAGCAATCTTTTTGTTTGCTTCATCTGTTGTAAGGCCTGCAAACTGACCGGCTTCTTCTGTAAGAACACCATTTGAATCTACAGGACAAATTGTATCAATTTCAGGATAATTCTGACATACGTTAAAGTCATCAACACCGTGACCGGGAGCTGTGTGAACACAACCTGTACCGCTTTCAAGGGTAACGTGTTCACCAACAATAAGGAGTGATTCTCTATCCAGGAAGGGATGAGCAGTCTTAATGTATTCAAGTTCACTACCCTTTACTGTAGCAACAACTTCGTAATCTGTAATTTCAGCAACCTCCATTGCATTTTTATAGAGGTCAGTAGCCATAACAAGGTACTCGTCACCTGTTTTAATTACAGAATATTCAAATCTTGGACCAACACAAATTGCGAGGTTTGCAGGAAGTGTCCATGTTGTTGTTGTCCAGATAACAAAGCTGACTTTTGATGGGTCGATTCCCATATTTGAGAATACGCCCTTATCATCTGTAACCTTAAATTTTACATAAATTGAATGGCAAGGATCCTCTGCATATTCAATTTCTGCTTCTGCAAGAGCTGTTTTACATTCAGGACACCAATAAACAGGCTTTAGACCCTTATAGATATAGCCCTTTGTAGCCATCTCAGCAAAAGTTCTGATTTGTTCTGCTTCAAATTCATGATCAAGTGTAATGTAAGGGTTATCCCATTCGCCGATAATACCAAGTCTCTTGAACTGTGTACGCTGGTCGTTGATATAGCCGGTTACGAATTCCTCGCACATTTTTCTCAACTCAACAATAGAAATTTCTGCTGAATTGCCAACACCTGCTTTTTGTCTTGCCTTAAGCTCTGTTGGTAAGCCGTGAGTATCCCAACCGGGAACGTATGGCGCTTTGAAGCCTGCCATATTTTTGTAACGCACAATAAAATCTTTAAGAATTTTATTAAGTGCATGACCAAGGTGAATATCACCATTTGCATAAGGAGGGCCGTCGTGTAACACAAACATTGGCTTATCCTTATTTTTCTCCATTAATTTGTCATAAACCTTATTTTCTTCCCATTTTTCCAAGGTAACAGGCTCACTCTTTGGAAGACCCGCTCTCATAGGAAAATCGGTTTTAGGAAGATTTAAAGTCTTATTATAATCTTGTGACATTATTCTTATCTCCAATAAAATAAATTAACCAAATAAACAAATATGTAAATTATTCAACATCATAGTTGCTGCCGAATTTTAAAACACCAAATTTAGTTGTGTTTTCGGTAACCGATGCAACATTAGCATCTTCTTTTTCTGCGTTTTCAATTTCTTCAACAACGTCGATAATTTTTTCCTCTTCATTATCAGCAGGAACTTCTTCAGGAGCTGCCTGAAGTGTTGGGAATTCTTTGTCAAGCTTTTTCTTAATTGCATTTAAAGTATCATCATCAGGAAGGGAATCTACAAGATTTACGCAGTCATTAATCTTTTTAAGAATTTCCATTCTCATTTCTTTTGCAATCTTCTGTAACTTAACGATTGCCTCTTTCTCAGCAACAGTTTCTTTCTGAGCTTCTCTTATTAACTTATCAGACTTTTCTTTGGCTTCACTAATAATAGCTTCTGCCTGCTCGTTAGCATCCTTGAGTGTTGTGTCTGCTACCTTTTGTGCAGAAAGAAGTGCATTTCTTACAGTTTCTTCATCAGAACGATACTGTTCAATTCTTGTAGCAAGAATATCCATCTTGTGAACAAGTTCAGCTTTTTCGTTGTTCTTGTGCTCAAAAGTTTCCACAACTTCATCAATAAAAGCATCTACATCTTCAGCTCTATAGAAAGACTGACCTCTTCCTGTTCTGAATTTGACATCCTTAATTTCATCAATAGTTAACATTTTCAGCTCTCCTTATTTGTATTGTTTAATTATTATTTTATGTCTACCCTTTTTTGATAGTCCGTTGACTTCCTGAAGAATAAACTTACCATACTTTCTGATTGATATAACATCATCAATATCAACATTTGCACTGACATTCTTTGCTTCTATGTGATTTTTAAAAACACTTCCTGATAAAATAAGAGTTCGTGTCTTATCCCTGCTGAGTCCTGTAACAGCAGAAACAATGTTGTCCAGTCTTAAAGAGGACACTGTATAATTATGATAAACAAAGGCCGGAATATATTGAAAATCGGATATATCTGTTACCTTTGATTTTACACCGACTCTTGCAACACGACTGATTTGATTTACAAGAAAATCTGCATGATTATTGAGAACAAACACATAGGTTTTACCTTCCATACAAATTATATCCCCCACAACAGACCTTTTCAGTCCCGTTGAAAGAATAGTGCCTAGAAATTGCCTGTGGTCAGGCTTATCCTGTTTTCTGTAGGTGAACTCTATTAATGAAACAGGAAAATCCTCTTCATTTGCTGAAAAACCCAATATCTGCCTTTGACTGCCTTTGTACCCGCCGAAAAAGGAATAATTTTCAAAACCAAAGTTTTTTATTGTTTCAAGACAGATTGATATCTCATTTTCGTTAAGAAACTGTGAAAAAACAGGCTTTTGTCTTTCCAGAGCAAGATAGTAAAGGTCAGAAACTCTTGAAATCAGTAAATCTTGTTCGCTATGCACATTTGCCATTAATCAGAACAAAACTCCGCTGTTTTCCAGCTCGTCCAAAAGGTCATCTCCTGTAAAATCAACATTTTCAGGCATAATGATAAATGTACTTTTGGCAATCTTTTTAATTTTTCCCTGCTTTGCATATGCAACACCGCTAAGGAAATCAATAATTCTTCTTGACATATCTTTGTTGGTATCTTCAAGGTTAAGCACAACTGTACGATTTTTCAGCAGTTCATCTGCAATAACTCTTGTTTCGTCGCCAAACCTTTCAGGTTTGAAAAGTACAACCTGAATTTTTGTGCTTGCATTAATATTTACAACCTTGCTGCCGCCCTCATAGTTTGAATATGAATCGTAAGACCTTCTTCTTTCGCTTCTTCTGCGTTCTCTGTCTTTGGTCTGTTCATAATCATCATCGTAGCTGTCGCTGCTTTCTTCTTCATATTCCTCGTATTCATCATACTCATATTCATCATCAGGATAATCCCACATTTTTTTGAATTTATCTACAAATCCTGCCATACTCATAACCTCCAAATTTACTTATAAATTCTATTGCCAAAAAGTGCTGAACCTATCCTCACCATATTGGCACCTTCTAAAATCGCTTCGTAATAATCCGAGGACATACCCATTGAAAGCACATCCATAGATACATTATCTAATTTTTTTGCTGATATGTCAAGAAACATCTTGTTCATATCATAAAAATATTTGCGAATTTTGTCACTATTATCACAAATAGGTGGTATAGTCATCAATCCTTTTATATTTATTGACGGCAAATCCTTCACCTGATAAAGTAAATCTTCCAGCATTTCAGGGATAACTCCTGATTTGTTTGCTTCTTTACCGATATTCACCTCGATAAGTATGTCGGTTTCCACTCCTATTTTCTGTGAATATTTTGAAACTTCCTTTGCCAGTTTCAAAGAATCAACGGACTGTATTAAATCAACTTTGCCAATAATCTGTCTTACCTTATTGGACTGCAAATGTCCGATAAACTGCAGTGAACAGTCA
>JAFLUK010000132.1 GCA_022508865.1 Oscillospiraceae bacterium
TTAACAGAAAAGAAAAGAGAATCACTTTTTGATGTTATAAAAGAAAAAGCGCTTTCTTATTCTGTAGCATTTGCAACAGTAGAAGAAATTGAAGAGCTTAATATTCTCAATGCTACAATGTTGGCTATGAAAAGAGCTATTGAAGGACTCCATATTCCTGCTGACTACGCAATGATAGACGGCAATAAAATTCCACCCCTTGATATTCCTGCTGAATATGTAATTAAAGGGGATGCAAATTCTATTTCAATAGCTGCAGCATCCATTCTTGCGAAAGTAACAAGAGATAGGTTGTGTGCTGAATATGACAAGGAATATCCTGAATACGGTTTTGCAAAACATAAGGGTTACGGAACAAAGTTACACAGAGAGATGATAATTAAATATGGACCTACCAAAATTCACAGGTTAAGTTTCTTAAAAAATATCCCTTATAAAAGATAGGCGCTATGGCTAGAACAGAAAAACAAATTATCGGCAGATGGGGAGAAAAGAAATCTTCTAAATACCTGAAAAAGAAAAAATATAAAGTATTAGATAAGAATTATCTTACGAAGTATGGTGAATTGGATATTGTTGCTGAAAAAGATAATTACATAGTTTTTGTGGAAGTAAAAACAAGAAAAGAAAATTTCAGATATCCACCCGTTATGGCGGTAAATTATTACAAACAGCAAAGGCTTTTTAAGGCTGCTTTTTTATATTTAAAGGAATATCCTACATCCAAAAACATAAGATTTGATATAATTGAGGTTATTCATAAAGATAAAAAGCTGGTTGCTATTAACCATATTAAAAATGCTTTTTCTCAAAGGGGCAGTTATGGACGTTTTTGATTTGCATTGCGACACTTTGTATCAGGCAACTATACAAAACAGTGGTATTGATAACAAAAAGTATAAATTCAACTTTGAAGAATACAAAAAGTCAGAAAAATGGATTCAATGTATGGCTATGTGGATACCTGATGATAAGGAAGATATCCCCAAATGCTACCATGACAAACCGTTGATTGATTTCTTCATTGCAGGTGCTGAAAAATTTTACTCGGAATGTAAAAGACTTAATGTACCTGTACTCAACAATAAAAATGGCGATAAAGGCTTTGTTCTCACTTTGGAAAATTCATCCATACTTGAAAATAAATTAGAAAACATAGATTATCTTGAAAAGTATGGGGTGAAGATAGCTACCCTCACATGGAATAACCATAACTCAATTGGTGACGGAGTAAGGTCAGAGTCACAAAAAGGTGCAACACCTTTTGGCAAAAAAGTTATAGAAGAATACATAAAAAAAGGAATAGCAATAGATACTTCCCATACAAGTGATGCTCTTTTTTATGATATTGCCTCTATGAACCCCACCAAAATACTTGCAACTCATTCAAACTCAAGAAGCATCTGCCGAAATAAACGGAATTTAACAGATGAAGAGTTTTGTTATATAAAAGATAAAGGTGGGGTAGTTGGACTGAATTTTTATAAATTTTTCCTTACCGATGACGGTAACAGCGGTATAAAGGATATTTTAAATCATGCATATCACTTTTTGTCACTTGGAGGGGAAGATACTCTTGCAATAGGCTCTGATTTTGATGGAGCTGATTTGCCTGATGATATTATAGGTTCTATTGATTTGCAAATAATCTATAATTCTTTTTTAGAAAATAGGTTTCCTAAAAGTGTAGTTGATAAGATTTTTTATGAAAATGCTCATAATTTCTACCATAATATTTGACTTTTTCTTTGACAAATTTTTTATAATAGTGTAGAATGATAAACTGGAAATATGTACTGATACAGTTATTTATCAATTTTAATAAATAGCTGTTGCGTAACAGTATGAAAGGAAGATGAGAGTATGTTGTATAACAGTACGGAAAACAAAAACGAAGTAGTTTCAGCCGCACAGGCTATTGCTCAAGGTATCAGTAAGGATGGCGGTCTTTTTGTACCACAGGAATTACCTGTATATACAGAAGATACATTCAAGTCTTTACTGCCAAAAACTTATAACGAAAGAGCAAAGTTTGTATTCTCCGAGTTTTTAACAGATTTCACAGCGGAAGAAATTGCTGAATGTGTAGACAGTGCTTACAAAGTGGAGAAATTTGGTTCAGAATGTCCTGCTCCTCTTGTTGCTAAAAAATATAACGGCAATGAAATTAATATTATGGAACTTTGGCATGGACCAACTTGTGCTTTCAAGGATATGGCACTGCAAATTCTTCCTCATTTTCTTACAAAATCATTAAAGAAAACATACGACGGCAAGACAGCGGTTATACTTGTTGCAACATCAGGTGACACAGGCAAGGCAGCTCTTGAGGGTTTTAAGGATGTTGACCACACAAAGATGATTGTGTTCTATCCTGTAGATGGTGTTTCACCAATGCAAAAACGTCAGATGACCACACAAAAGGGTAACAATGTTAATGTTTGTGCCATTAAGGGTAATTTTGATGATGCACAAACAGGTGTTAAAAATATATTTACAACAGAAGAAATTATAAAACTCCTTAATGATAACAATATGCTGTTCAGCTCTGCTAATTCAATTAACTGGGGCAGACTTCTTCCTCAGATTGTTTATTATATTTCTGCATATTGTGACCTTGTTAACGAGGGTAAAATCAAAATTGGGGACAAAATCAATATTGTTGTCCCCACAGGAAACTTTGGTAACATTTTGGCAGCATATTATGCATATTGTATGGGTATGCCTGTTAATAAGTTTATCTGTGCATCTAACAGCAATAATGTTCTTACAGACTTTATTAACACAGGAGTATATGACAAGAACAGACAGTTCTATGCAACTGCTTCTCCATCAATGGATATTCTTGTTTCAAGTAACCTTGAAAGACTTCTTTACAAATTCTCCGGTAACGATGATAAGCTGGTTGCCCAGTGGATGAAATCCCTTAAAACTGTGGGCAAATATGAGGTTACAGAAGAAGTTAAAAAGGAAATTACAGACAAATTCTTTGGCGGTTTCTGTAATGATGATGATACAAAGAAAACAATTAAAACACTCTTTAAACAAGAAAATTACCTTTGCGACACTCACACATCTGTTGCAATCAATGTATATAATCAGTATGTGGAAAAGACAGGTGACAAAACACCTGTAGTACTGGCTTCTACTGCAAGCCCATACAAGTTCTCAAATGCGGTGCTTGAGGCTGTTGCTCCGGAGGCAATTTCTGATAACGAATTTGAAATGGTTGAAAAGTTGAATCAGATTACCGGTGCAGAAATTCCAAAGCCAATTGCTGAACTTGAAAATCTTGAGGTAAGATTTAACAACGTAACAGAATCAAAGTCAATGCCTGAATATGTAAAGGAAACCTTGGGTCTTTAATATGTCATTATTTTGTATTGCCGATTTACACCTTTCCTTGGGTACAGACAAGCCAATGGATATATTTGCAGGCTGGCAGGATTATACCCTCAGATTGCTGAAAAATTGGAACAGTATTGTCAAAGACAATGATACTGTGGTAGTTGCAGGAGATATTTCCTGGGCAATGAAGCTGGAAGAATGTTACAATGACTTCAAGTTTATTAATGATAAGCTGAATGGTACAAAAATTCTTCTAAAAGGTAACCACGATTATTGGTGGGGCACCAAGAAAAAAATCGACACATATCTGCAAGATAATAATTTTGACAAAATTAAAATACTTTTTAATAATTCATATCAGGTTGGAAATTACAACATTTGCGGTACCCGTGGGTGGAATTTGGAAATTGACAGTGATGAGGACGAAAAAATCCTTAACAGAGAGCTTGGCAGATTGAAAATGTCCCTGGACTCTGCTGACAAAGATAAGGAAACATTGGTTTTTCTTCACTATCCGCCTATTTACGGAACTATGTTCTGTCAGGAAATATTTGATATTTTAAACAATTATGGAATTAAAAAATGCTACTACGGACATCTTCACGGACAGAAGATAATAAGGTATTCCTATAACGGCGAATACAACGGAGTAAATATTAAGTTAATATCCACAGATTCAGTAGCGTTCACCCCGGTATTAATTGGTTAAGATTATAGTAAAAAACTATGGAAATTACTTACAATTTATGATATAATTATCTGGTTGTAAAGTTATTTTACAGGAGGAATAATAATTATGAGTTTAAACACATCTA
>JAFLUK010000133.1 GCA_022508865.1 Oscillospiraceae bacterium
TAAAATCAAGGACATTATTTTCTCCCTTTATACTTCTGAATTTATCTTTGAACATCAGTACAAGATGGAACATTTCTTTAACCACAGGCTGCAAAAGCAGAATATCTATTTTACATTCTTCTTCGTTAGCTAAAAAATAGTTTTTAAGTTCCTTGATAATATTCTTATATTCATCACGGTTGGCTGCAAATCGCAGTTTGTCAGGATTGTACTTGTAGTCCTTAATTGTAGGAAGCCTTACCGGTGAAAAACTGTTAAGTGTATTGCGGGTTAAATCCCAACTTCTTGCTTCAATAATTTTTTCAAGATGATTAATCCATGTTATGTCGCTTTCCAGTACAGGTAACAGTTTTTCTTTTAGTACGGAATCTCCTTCAATTACACTACGATTCAAACTGACAATGCTTTTGGCAAAATCAAGAGCATCTTTTGTATATTCAAATATTATATCTGCCCAGACAGTTTCTCCGATACTGTTTGGCATATCATAATATGACAGTTTTTCCTTTAGCCAATTTTCCGGAAAAGGATGAGAAAGTAAAAAATCATAGAGTTTAAACACAACCTTCTTCAGATTACTGTCGTCCTTATTGCCTGAAAATGCTTCAACAAGGTGGAGAAAGTCTTCATTGTGTTCTTTTTCGTATAAATCGTTAAAAACACTGTCAATAGCTTCATTTTTCAAAAGAGAAAGTTCACCATCATCTGCAATTCTAAAATCTTTGCTAACGTTAAGTATGTAGAAGTTATCCCTTACAATCTCGCTGCAAAAAGAATGTATTGTGGAAATATGTGCTTTTTGCAGCTTTAGCTGTTGTCTTCTGAGGTGAGTGTCATGGGGATTTTCTTTAATAAGTTCAGAAATTCTTGCAATTACCCGGTCCTTCATCTCTGCTGCCGCAGCCTTTGTATAGGTTACAATCAACATTCTGTCGGCCGGTGTTGGGTTCACTTCGTTTGTAAGGCGTTTAATTACCCTTTCTACAAGTACTGCCGTTTTTCCGGAGCCTGCCGAGGCAGAAACAAGAACGCTGCCGTTTGTAGAATTTATGGCGTCGTATTGATTTTTTGTCCAGTTTGGCATTATTCTTCCTCCTCGTTCAGTTTTTCAAGGACTTCATCCTTTGACATTGCTACAATATTTCTGCAATTTTTGCCTTCCTCATACCCGCAAACTGAAATATAAGGACAGTATTTGCAGGCATCGTATTTATCCTTTGCGGGATTAAACTCTATTTCTCCGTTGTGCAAAGTCTTTGCCATATTCACAAGGAGATTATCTATATTTTTAAATATTTTTCCCATTTCAACCAAATCGGCAAGGTATTCTGCCCCCGTAAAAGCTCCTCTTTTGTTGTGATATACAGGTATAAACACACCGCTGTCAGACTTATCCATTCCGTAGAGAACACTGTCGTTATCGAGTATAAGTCCGTTCATTCTTAATCCCTTGCTTATTTTGGAATCTATCACATCTTTTTCGTCTTCTCTGTCTGCATTGACAAATGATGCAGAAGCAGGCTGATACAACACTCCACTTGGCACTAAATCACTTCCGAAATAGTCTTGTCCGTTTTTGGAAACGGCGGAAAGATAAATCAGCATTTGAAGATTCAGTCCATAGAGAACATCGCTAAGCTTAAAAATCTTTGTACCTGTTTTATAATCCACAACCCGCACATAGGATAAATCATTCTTTTTCATTATGTCTACTCTGTCTATAAATCCTCTGATTGAAAGTATGCTACCATCATCCAGGGTCAAATTATATGCAGGGATATCCTTGCCAACTCCCAACTCAAAGGCAACAGGAGTGTAGTCGCTTTGGGACAATTCTTTAATAATATGGATAATCAGCTTAATTGCATTTGACTTCATTCTGTAAAAAAGGTATTTAAATCTTTTTGATTTATTGTCAATACCACCTATTTCATTATTTGCATAGTCCTGAAGGTACTGTGATACTATCTTTGAAATATCATCTGTTGAATATGACGAAAAACTGTCCTTTGTATGCTCCTTTAGGAATCTTTCCAGCAGATAATGGGTAAGTGTGCCATACTGCAATGAATCTATTTCGGCTGTCTTGCGTTCCTTTGCATTTAGTCCGTACTGACAAAAATACTTGAATTTACAAAGATGATACACCTCTACCTGTGAGGCAGAAAGATGTAAGTCCTTTCCAAAAAGCTTTTCAGAATTTTCTTTATCCTTTATTTTTGCAGGAGTTTCTTCTTTAAGGTCAAGCAGGGTTTGTGTTTTATTCTTGTAATCTTCCTGATTATTAAAATAGTCAATAAGTACAGTTTGTGTTTTACTTTCAACATTCATTGAATTAGCCATATGCTGAAAAGCAGAATTTTTACACCACAGCTTGTCTTCAGTTGTCATTTCTCTATCTGAAGAAAAAGTTATTTTAGGGTAAATCTCTGATAATTCACGAATGATTGAAGATGCAGTTTTTGTATCTCCTTTCAGACTACTGTTGCAGTAGCTTACATATAGTTTTGAGGAAGGAAGTGTGAGAGCATAATATGCAAGATACATTTCCTTATAGTTAAGTTCCTCTACAGAATCATTAACCTCCATTCCCTTTTCTATCAGAATTTTTCTTTCGCTCTCTGTAAAAATCCCCGATGATGATGTAGTCTTGGGGAATTCCCCCTCATTACATCCAAGTACAAAAATAGCTTTTTTCTGTGTAAGGCGGACTCTTTCAATTCCCGAGACAATAACCTGATCCATCGCTCTTGGAATAAATCCTATATCGCTGCTATTAAATTGCAGCATAATAAGGTCGCTATATTCTTTGAGAGAAATATTCCTGTTTGACAAAAGGTTAATCATTTTGTCAAGTACATTCATAAGAATATCCCAAATTCTTCTTGTTTCGTTAGAAAGGTTGATTTCTCCCTTCTCCTCAAAACGCTCTGCAAGAAGGACAATATTTTCTGTTATATTAAATTCAAGCAAAAGATTATATAAATTTTTTGTGATTTCTTCTGCTGTTGTGTTCAGAGAATTTTTTCTGAATTTTAGAATAGGTGTTATTATATTGCTTCTGATTTCGTTAATTTTTTTCAGAAGCTTTTTGTCGCTTTCTGTGAATTCGGGCACAAATCCCCTTGGGTTGTCTTCAAAATCCTTTAGTAAACCGCTGCCCGAAATATTCCACACATACAGATAATTTTCAAAGGCAGAAATTTCTTCCTGACTATAAGAGAACAAACCTGATTTTAGCATATTTATCAGTTTTTCCCTGTTAAATGAAGTGTTGATACTTTCAAAAATTGAAACAACAAGCTTAATAAGAGGCTTTGAAAAAATGTCTTGATTTTTGTCAAGGAAATACGGAATATTATATTTTTCAAAAACAGTATCAATTATACCGTTGTATGTATTATTTTCTCTGAAAACAACAGCAATATCATCGTATTTATAGTATTCCTCAATAATCAGTCTGCGGATATTTCTTGCAACAAAGTCACATTCTGAATATCTGTTTTCGGACTCATATACCATAATATCCTGTGGTTTATTATTTGATGTTTCTTTATCAATACGATAAACATTTCTTAATATTGGTATTAAGTCAGGATTTCGAAATCTTACGGGACTATCAAGGACAACAGGAGATGAAATTTTAATTCCGTTTTTTCTTGCAATATTTATAAGCTGTCTGTTAGTTCTTTCTGTTGTAAAGAAAAGCTCATTGTTGTGGGTGTTATCTGTGGTTAAAGAAATGTAAAATTCTCTGCTATCTGTCATTAGTTTTTCTAAAAATTCAAGCTCTGCATTTGTGAACCCGCTAAAGGAGTCAAGTGCGATTATGTAGTCCCTAAAAACATTATTTTCTTTTAAGGAATTATTAGCAATAGAAATCAATTCATCAGGGTCAATGTAGCTTTTGTTAACCAATGTATCAAAGGCATCTTTTATTAAAGAAGTTTCTATTAATTTATTTTTTAGTGTTTCGTCCTCAAGAATATCCGCTGTGGCAAGTATTTGTTCTGTAGAGATATTGCAGGTTTTGTATTCCCTGATGGCAGAGAGCATAAGAGAAATAAGCTCTTTTTTGTTTTTTGTTTTGGAAAAGAGAGGGATATTATCCTGACATTCATCTATCGCTAAAGACATAAGACTAGCCTTGCCGCCTT
>JAFLUK010000134.1 GCA_022508865.1 Oscillospiraceae bacterium
ATTTTAGCGATTTGGAGCATTTAACCTTAAAACTTCTTGTAAAAAATGAAAACGGTACAATTACCCTGACAGAGCAAGCAAAGAAGATTGCTTCATCATTTGATGAGGTCATGGTGGACGAATATCAAGATGCCAATGAGGTACAGGACATTATTTTTAAAGCCCTTTCGGGCAATGAAAAAAATCTCTTTGTAGTTGGTGATGTAAAGCAGAGCATTTATTCCTTCCGCCAGGCTATGCCCGAAATCTTTATAAAGAGAAAAAACAGCTATTCTTTTTATGATAGTGATAAGGACAATTATCCCGGTAGAATAATTCTTGAAAAGAATTTTCGTTCCAGAAAAGAAATTACAGATTCAATTAATTTCATTTTCAAAGCATTAATGTCAGAAAAATGCGGAGAAATAGAGTATAACACAGAAGAAAATCTGGTTTGCGGCGCAGACTATAATTCTGTAAAAGAAACAAAAGTTTCGTTGTCTTTTATAGATATGGATGTAAAAATTGAAGACGATATCTGCAAAGCAGAGGCAGAATACATTGCTCGGGAAATTTATCGCATAATAGGGGAAAGAAAGGTTAAGGATAAGCAAGATTATAGACAGCCCTATTTTGGTGACTTTGCAATTCTTTTAAGAAGTGCAAACAAGTATGCTCCGATTTATGTAAATAAATTGAAAGAGTTTGGCATTCCTGCAACAACCTCTGTCAGCGATAATTTCCTTTCAACAAGAGAAATTATGATAATTCTCAATTTATTGAGAATTATTGACAACCCTTTGCAGGATATTCCTTTGCTTTCTGTAATGATGAGTCCGCTTTACGGCTTTACTCCTGATGACCTTGCTAAAATGCGTAGTGACCACCGCCACAGCAATATGTTTACCTCTTTGAAAAAGTATTCAGAAAGCGGAAACACCAAGGCTATATCCCTTATTAATGATATAGATAATTTCAGAACATATTCAGTTACAAATCCCGTACATTTGCTTATCAACAAAATTTACGAGGTTACATCATACCCTGCAATAATCAAGGGTATGTACAGCAGTAACCTGCCCTACAACAACATTTTGTTATTTAAGGAATATGCCAAGGAATATGAAGAAAAGGGTTACAAGGGGCTTTCCTCTTTTATAAACTATATCGACAAGCTGATAAAGCATGGCAGTGACTTGCAGGCAAGCAGTGACACAGGAGCTGTTAATACCAATACAGTAAAGGTTATGAGTATTCACAGCAGTAAAGGTCTTGAGTTTCCATTTGTTTTCCTTGCAAATACATCAAGAAAGTTTGTCACGGATTCAACCCAAAATGTTCTTCTTCATAAGGAATTGGGTTTTTCTCTTAAACGGAGAGATACAAATACCTCTGCAATATACAATACCCTTGCAAGAGAAGCCACTGCAATGAAAATGCAAAAAAGTGAAAAATCAGAAGAACTCCGAATACTCTATGTTGCTCTTACAAGAGCAAGGGAAGAACTTCATATGGTGTGTGCAAAAAAGAATATGAGATCATATATAGAAAAAACAGGAAGTAAGGTAACCTCCTCAAATGCAATATCACCGTTTATTGTTGCTTCTTCAAACAAACTTTCAGATTGGCTTCTTATGTGCGGGCTTATTAATAAAAACGGCGGTGAGCTTAGGAAAATTGCAGGTGTAGACAATTTCTCAAAATATATGGATTGTCCCCATTGGGATATAAAATATATTTTTGAGGATGACCTTGACAACCACCAGTGTGAAACAGCCGAAGAAAAGCCAAAAATCATTATTTCTGACGAAACGGACGATATAATTGATAACATTATAGATAAAAGACTTGAATTTGTTTATGGCGACAAGGATATTAACCTTTTGCCTGTCAAGGTGGCAGTATCTGAAATAAGTCATAACAAATCCAGAGAGCGTTTCAGCAAAATCCTTTCAAGACCGGACTTTATGTCAGAAAAATCAATGACTGCCACCGAAAGGGGCACAGCCGTCCATAACACTTTACAACATATTGACTTCAAAGCTGCTACAGTTAATCTTGAAAAAGAGCTTGAAAGACTTGTTAAAATGGGATATATCTCCGAAAACCAATATAAGGTTATTGACAGTGTTATGCTTAAAAAACTGCTTGCATCTGATATCATAAATGATGTTATAAATTCAAAAAAGGTATACAGAGAATTCAAGTTCAACACTAAAATAAAGGCCTCAAGAGCATTGGAAAATATTCCTGAAACAATAGGAGACAAGGATATAATACTACAGGGCTCTGTTGACCTTGCATACCTTAAAGACGGAAAGATTTATATTGTGGACTACAAAACCGACAGGGTTAATTCTGTAAAAGAATTAAAAGATTTATACAGTGATCAACTTTTGCTATACAGGGAAGCAATGGAGCAGTGCACCCCTTACAAGGTAAGTAAATGCATTATTTACTCAATCCGCCTTGGTGAATTTATTGAAGTTTAAAATTTGCAAAAAAGGAACGACTTTTTGCCGTTCCTTTTTTAGCACTTTTCATTCATTTTTTTAATTATTACTTCAGCGCATTTAATGCCGTCAACAGCAGCAGAAACAATACCTCCTGCATATCCTGCGCCTTCACCGCAGGGGTATACACCCTCAATACCAAGGGCCTGCATTGTGCTGTCTCGAAGTATTCTGATAGGTGAGGAGCTTCTTGATTCAACACCTGTCAGCAAAGCGTCATTATGCGCAAAACCGTTTAATCTCTTATCCATTTCTGCAATACCCTGTCGCATAGAATTGGTGATAAATTCAGGCAAAGCGTCATCAAGCCTTGCAAATTTTGTACCGGGTCTATAGCTTGGAAGCACATCTCCAAAGGAGGTGCTTTTTTTATTTCTTAAAAAGTCCCCAACCTTTTGGACAGGGGCAGAATAATCACCACCGCCAACAGTAAAAGCCTTTCCTTCAATTTCTTCCTGAAAATACATTCCCGCAAGGGGATTATCACTGCCGAAATCATCAGGGCCTATACCAACAAGCAGTGCAGAGTTTGAGTTAACTTCATCTCTTGCATAATAACTCATACCGTTGGTTACCACAGTGTTTTCCTCGCTTTGTGCAGCTACCACAACACCTCCGGGGCACATACAAAAGGTGTAAACACCCCTCTTGTTATCAATATGAGTATTTAGCTTGTACACAGCCGCCCCCAGCTTTTTATATTTATAAAAATCCCCATATTGTGATTTGTCAATGTTTTCTCTCAAATGTTCAATTCTCGCACCAACAGCAAAGGGCTTTGCCTCAATACTAAAACCAAGTTCATTGATTTTTCTAAAGGTATCTCTGGCAGAATGACCGATAGCCAGAATAACATTGTCGCAATAAATTTCTTTGTTTTCACCCTTACTGTTGACAGTAATTGATTTTAACTTTTTATCAATTACATTAATATTTGTTAGGCAGGTATCAAACATCACATTACCGCCAAGGGAAACTATTTCTTCCCTGATAGCCTTAATTGTAGGTTTTAGTTTGTCAGTACCAATGTGAGGTTTTGCGTTGTAGAGAATATCCCATGGTGCTCCATGGTTTACAAATTCCTCAAATACCTTTCTTATTCTTTTGTCCTTTGTACCTGTTGTCAGCTTACCGTCAGAAAAAGCCCCTGCGCCGCCTTCGCCAAACTGGACGTTGGAATTTGTGTTCAGCTTTCCACCCTTCCAAAATTCAGTAACAACATTCGTTCTTTCATCAACAGATTTACCTCTTTCTATAAGAGTAACACTCATACCGCTTCTTGCAAGAATAAGAGAAGCAAAAAGCCCGCAGGGTCCTGCTCCCACAACAACTGTGTGAGTGCTTTTGTTAGTACAAATCGGTTGTTCGTAGATGTATTCCTTGGCTACAGTAACCTTTTTACTCTTTGTCCTGTTAAGTATTTTCTTTTCATTGTTTAAGTCAACATCAATTGCGGCTAGGAAGTGAACATCATTTTTCTTTCTCGCATCGATAGACAGCTTAAAAATTTTTAAATCCTTAATATCTTCTTTTTTGCAATTAAGTTCTTTTACAGCCTTTTTAATCAATG
>JAFLUK010000135.1 GCA_022508865.1 Oscillospiraceae bacterium
TATAAAAATCTTGACAGATTTCACCTTAAATAGTAGTATTAGATAGTGATATTGCAGAAAGAAAAACGGAGGAAATATAATGGACAATAACGAAAAGAAAATCGGAATGAAGGAGCTTGTGGATTATTGCAATAATTACGGCTTTATTTTTCAGGGCAGCGAAATCTACGGAGGTCTTGCAAATACTTGGGATTACGGCCCTCTTGGCTCAAGACTGAAGAACACAATCAAAGATGCCTGGAGATATTTCTTTATTCAGATGAGAGATAACGCATATGAGGTTGATGCTGATATTCTGATGAACCCCAGAGTATGGGAAGCAAGCGGTCACGTTCAGAGCTTTTCCGATCCTCTGCTGGACTGCAAGGAATGTAAAACACGTCACAGGGCAGACAATCTTATTGATGATTTTGATGAAAACGCTCACGCTGATGGTATGACACAGGAAGAAATGCTGAACTATATTAATGAGCACAATGTGCCATGTCCTAAGTGCGGCAAGTCAAACTTTACAGATATTCGTCAGTTTAACCTGATGTTTGCTACCCAGCGTGGTGTTACAAACGACAGTGCAAACACAGTTTACCTCCGTCCTGAAAATGCACAGGGTGAGTATGTAAACTTCCAGAATGTATTAAGAACAACAAGAACAAAGTTACCTTTCTCTATCGGCCAGATTGGTAAGGCTTTCAGAAATGAAATCACTCCCGGCAACTTTACATTCCGAACAATTGAATTTGAGCAGATGGAATTCCAGACCTTCTGCAAAAAGGGCGACGACGAGGAGCTTTATGATTACTTTAAAAATTATGGTATAGAGTTCTTTAATATGCTTGGGCTCCCAAAGGAAAAGCTACGCCACCACGACCACGAAAAACTGGCTCACTATGCAAAGGCCGCATGTGACATTGAATATCTGTTCCCATTTGGCTGGGGAGAAATCAACGGCACACACAACAGAACAGACTTTGACCTTACAAGACACACAGAGTACAGCGGTAAAAAGCAGGAATACTGTGACCAAACAACAGGCGAAAAGTTCACTCCATACATCATTGAGTCTACATATGGTCTTGACAGACTTGTGCTTGCAGTTCTGTTTGAAGCATACATAATTGAGGAACTTGAAAACGGCGACACAAGAGAGCTTCTGAAAATATCTCCTGCACTTGCACCAATCAAGCTGAACATCTGCCCTATCAAGAAGAAATTCCACGGCGAAAAGGCAAAGAAAATTATGGCAATGTGCAAAAAGCACTTTATGGTTAGCTATGACGAATCAGGCTCAATCGGTAAGAGATATAGAAGAGCTGATGCTATCGGCACACCTTGGCAAATTAGTGTTGACGAAAAGACTGTTGAAGAAAACATTGTAACTCTTCGTGACAGAGATACTATGGAACAAATTGAGCTTAAGGTTGATGAACTTATTCCTTATATTAAGGAAAGAATTAAGTTTGAGGCTTAATTTGCAAATAAAAAACTAACGGGTTGCTAATGCAGCCCGTTTTTTTGTTTCACAAAAAAGTGTATTTTACGCAAAAACACCCACCAAAATCGGTGGGTGTAATTTGTTACAAGCTGTTTGTTTCTATTATTTTAAAACTTTGATTTTGCAAACTGCTTTCTTTTTAGAGCCGTCGGATGCAGTAAATATAACCTTTGTTTTGCCCCTCTTTTTAGCCTTGATTGTCACAGCCTTGCCTGAACTAATCTTTGTTTTGTTGATTTTAGCTATTTTTTTGTTCTCCACAATAACTGTCATTGTTTTTACATTTGCATTTTTAGGAAGTGCAGTTGCCTTTATCTTTGCCGAAGTTCCCTTCTTTTTCAGCTTAACAGTAGTTTTTGACAGTTTTATTTTTGTAACTCTCTGCTTTACAGTGATAGTACACTTACCATATACTCCACTGCCGTCAGTTGCCGTTGCTGTGATTACCGCAGTGCCCTTTGCCTTTGCAGTAACCTTACCTGTTTGGGACACTGTTGCTACATTTTTATTTGATGATGTCCACTGAATTGCCTTATTTGAGGCATTTTCGGGTTTAACAGTAGCCTTTAACTGATATGTACTGCCTGTATAAAGAACCTTTGTCTTGGCATTCAGAGAAACAGCAGTTACATCCTGCAGTACTGTTAAAGAAACTGTAGCTGATTTTCCGTCTGCCTCCGCAGTGATTGTTGTTGTTCCGGGACCAACAGCTGTTATTTTGCCCTCAACATCAACAGTGGCAACACTTTCATCACTTGATGACCATACAACATCTGATTCCGTTGCGTTGTCAGGAGTAACAATTGCAGAAAATGCAGTTGTTTCACCAACCTTGATTGTTTCAACAGCATTTTTAATTTCAACACTTTCCACCTGAATCGGAGCGCCTGTACCTACAACCTCGCAAAGGATAGTGCCGTTTATACCGCTGTTAAATTTAACCTTGCCATGGTAAACCATAGCTTCTGTATCGTCGTAGCAGTTTTTAAGAATAGTGCCGTCAGGGAAAAGTTCTGAATCAACTGTAATTGATACTGATGTATTTGCACTTCCTCCAATATAGCAAAGCACCTTATCCTTAACGCTATTCTTATCATAATATCTTGCAAAAGCAGCACCATCAGAAGATGTACTTAATGTTTTGTGCTCACCTGCGCCTACAGAAATGTGTCTGTTTCTGAAGGTACCAACCTTTTGCCAATGTGCAAGAATATCATTGTCAATTTCATCCCAATTCATAAATGAGCGCACGTCATGATTTCCGGCGGCAATAATACTCTGAACTGAACTGATAGAATCTCTTACATATGGTCTGCCTGTCTCGTCCCCATAGAAAATCTGAACACCACCCGGCATAAGCTGTAGTGCAGAGCCCTGATAAATCAGCTTTTCAGCATCATATGCCGTACTTCTTTTATCTCTACCGCAAAGAGCTGTATCATGGGAAGAAATATATGTGAGAAGATTGTAATTATCACTTGTATTTATATTTTCTGCATATTTTTGGTATGTATCGTTTATAGCAGAAACAACAGAAAGGCCGTTACCTCCTGTAAAAGCAAAGTTGATGGTTGAGTCAAACTTTCCAACCTTAAAATATTCATCATTGGCTCCGGAAAGTGTTTTACCGTATACTTCAGCTGTCATCCAGAAGTTTTCATCCCAATCCGCACCGGGCTTATCAGGATTTGCTTTTCTCCAATTTTCAAGAGAAATAGAGCAAACATCCTTAAGTTCTGCCCATGCTTCTCTTTCAACATGCTTTGCAGTGTCGCATCTGAAGCCGTCAACACCGTACTTTTCTACATATCTGCTGAGCCAATAGCAAAGGTAATTTCTTACTGTCTTTGGTTTGTTATTGGCTGCAAACCAACTGTTCATTTCTTCCATGGTGTTGTCATAAACACCCTCTTGAGTCCATTTGTTCTGCAAAAATTCAGGAATAGAAACCTCTTCTGTAGACTCTGTTTTAAAGTCGGGAAGTTCACCGCCGGCTGAGCCGAGAATATCACCGGGGCCGAATCCGCCGTAGCCTGAAAGCTCTGCTCGAATCCAATTATTACCCCACCATTTGCCCCAAGCCTCGGTAAGTTCTTCCTTACGGTTGGCATCGGTGTAGGTTATGTATTTGTGATAGGTATTGTTGTCGCCCTTAAAGGCGTAATACTCATCTTCCCAGCCATCATTAAGTATAGCATAGCCAAACTTGTTCATATCATACATTGTGTTGTAGCCCGGGTGGTTCATAACAATATCAAGAACAATTCTGATGTTGTGGCTGTGGGCTGTGTCTACCAGTACCTGAAATTCGTCGGCTGTACCAAAGTTTTGGTCAATCTGACTGTAGTCACCTGCATAGTAGCCGTGGTATGAATAGTGAGGGAATGAGCTTTTTCCGTTACCGCTGCAGCAGTAGCCCTGAATTTGCTCATAAGGGGCAGAAATCCAAAGTGCATTTACACCCAGCCTATCAAAGTAGCCCTCCTCAATGTTTTTTGTAATTCCTGCAAAGTCACCGCCCTGGAATGAAGCCGCGTCGCTTTTCATTGCAGTTGTTACGGTGCCAT